>JACZRV010000130.1 GCA_022574555.1 SAR324 cluster bacterium | reverse complement strand
ATTGGGCCACCTCGTGGGGTTGCACCTTGGCGGTCATCAGGATCACTGGAATATCCGCGGAATCGGCACGTTCGCGCAACACCTTCATGGTTGTGGGGCCATCCATGCCCGGCATCATGACGTCGAGGAGGATCAGGTCGGGCGCGAATTCGCCCACCGTTTCCAGTGCTTCTTCGCCCGAGTCACAGATCCTCACGGTGTAACCACCCACCAATTCGAGAGCCATCTTGACAATCTCCTGAATGTCGGGCTCGTCTTCGGCGTACATGATCTTTTCCAGCGATTTATTCACCATTGGTTTCATCCTATCGAAAACCGGATTGATGTGGCGCTAGTTTTCGCGGTTTTGAGCGACCAGAGACCGCACCCGTGCCACCAAATCCTCGTAGGTGTCCTTGGACTTGACCAGCGCGGCGTTGACCCGAGCGGCATCGGCCGGATCCATTTCGTGGGCTGAAAATACGACCACCGGCACCCCGCGGGAATCGTGCTGATGCAGATCGCTCAGCAATTCCAGTCCATTGCCGTCGGGCATCCCAAGGTCCAGCAGAATCAGATCAAATTTTTCCTCGCGCAGCAGCCTTTTTGCGACGGCCAAACTGGGGGCATGGACCACATCGCCGAAGTCGCTGACCAGTTCGGTGGTCAGGTATACGAGGTCGCTGTCGTCTTCCACGTGCAATATCTTTTTACGTTTTCCGGCAACGTTCTGCACCGCCTTTTCGATCGAAGCAGCCAAGCGCAGATTGTCGACAGGCTTGCGGATCCAATCGACGATGTCCGGCGTCAGCCCGTTCAGTTCAATTTCGTCCTCATTGGCTCCAGCCGTAATGATGATGATGGGAATGGACGGAAATCCCTCTTCTTTTCTGAGTTTGCAAATGAGAGCAAACCCGCCGTCCTCCGGCAGAAATGGATCCAGCGTGATGGCTGCGTAGCGATTTTCCAAGAGCCGGCGTCTGGCCTCCTGGGTGTTAAGCGCTACGTCGGCTTGGAAACCGGCTTGTTCGATCAATAGTGTCAATAGATGCGCAAAGTCGGGGTTGTTCTCACAGATCAGCACTCTCTCGGCCGCAATACGCACCTGAACCCGCGCAGGCCCGGTCCTTTCCTCTTTCCAGGCAGGGAGTTCGAAAAAGAACGTCGCCCCCTTGCCGATTTCCGTGTCGAATCCGATGGTGCCCCCGTGCTTTTCCACGATCGCCTTGGAAATGTTCAATCCAAGCCCGGTGCCCCCCTTTTGGCGAGTGTCGGAGGAATCGGCCTGAGCAAATTTTTGGAAAATCAAACTTTGAAACTCCTGGGAAACGCCCGGCCCCTGATCGCTGACGGCCACTCGAATCCGGTCGCCAATTTGGGCGATTTCGACCCATACCTTGCCCTCCCCAGGGGAAAACTTGACTGCGTTGGATAAGAGATTGGTGACCACCTGGGTCAGCCGGTCCGCGTCTCCGCGCACCGAGGCAACGGGTGGGTGGCTGGTTAGCTGGAGATCAACCCTAAACTCCTGAGCGTATGACCGGTTGGCTTCGATCGCGGCTTCCACGAGGGTTACCAAGTCGATCCGCGCCCGTTTCATGACCAGATTGCCCGACTCGATCTTCTCGATGTCGAGGATGTCATTGATCAGCCGCACCAGCCGGTCGCTGTTTTGCAAGGCAATGTCGATCATCTTGCCGGCGCGGGGGGAGAACTCGCCAACCACGCCGCCTTGCAGCATACCCAAGGCTCCGCGGATGGAGGTCAGCGGCGTGCGCAGCTCGTGGCTCACCGTGGAGACGAATTCGTTTTTCAGGAGATCCACCTTCTTGCGCTCGGTGATGTCGCGCACCGTTCCGGTAAACAGACGCCTGTCGCCCAGTTCCAATACGGTAATCGCGAGGTCGATGGGGAAGGTGGAACCGTCCTTGCGCCGCGCTTCCAGTTCCCGGCCCACACCGATGATTTTCGATTCCCCCGTTTCCAGGTAGCGGCGCAGGTAACCGTCGTGTTGTTCCTGATGGGGCGAGGGCATTAACATGTTGATATTTTTTCCTTCCAGATCGGCCGCGCTGTACCCGAATAGCCTTGCCGTGGCCGGATTGCACGAATCGATGGTGCCGTGCTCGTCGATGGTAATGATGGCGTCCACCGCGTTGGCAAAAATCGCCCGGTGGCGTTCCTCGCTATCCGCTAGCGCCGCAACCGACTGTTTTCGTTCAGATATTTCGGTTCTTAACGCAGTATAGGAGCGGATGTAATCCAGGCACAAGCCGGCGAAAGGGACCAGGTAGGCCAGGATCTTGATAAAGTGGGCCATGTTGAAGTGGCTGTCGAAAAGCGCGGTGGAACCAAACGCCATGTGCATTTCCGTAGCCACCTCAGGGATGACACTGATCAACAACGCGTGAGAAAACGGACTCGGGTAGCGGCGGTAAAACCAAGGGTAGATGACGGCACCGGCGAAGAGGAACAGGACTAACGGCACCACGTCATAGGGCCGCGTGATGATGGAATCCGGAAATGTCGTCTGGGGGAGATGGGCCCTGGTGGCCGTATACTGAATGATGCCGTAGGCGATCGCCCCGAATACCGCACTGACCACCAAAACGAATCGCAGGTCGCCCTTCAATACGGGCCTGCGCTTAACCAGAAAAATGCCCACCCCGGCGAGCATGATCAACGCATTGAACATTCGGCTGATGGCTCAGGTGAAGGGGATGAGGTCCCGATTGTCAGCCACCGCATGGATCAGCCGGTCCGCAGCCAGCGTATGGAACGCATCCATGCTGCCCGCGCAAAAGAGAGCCACCCCGACCACGGGGGTGGTGATATCGCCCTGGATGCGAAAATGGACGAAGGCCAGAATGACGACGAAAATGGCCGTGACGAAGGCACTCCATTCCAGGATGGTGTGCGTGAAGCTCCCCGTGAGGGAGACGAACATGGCTTCGACCACCTCTTGACCGGTCGCACTGAGAGCCGTTGCGGTATCAAAGGGGATTTTTCGTGATCCGAAATCCACCCCCAGCAGATGAAGCACGATCGGGATCACGCTCACCGCGACCACGGCCCATACCAACTTATTGGGGAGCTTGGAATTTTGTAGGATGGAAGCGCTTGGTGATTCCATGCGAATTTCTCAGGCTGATTCCGTTCGTGAATGGTTACGGATTACGTTACCGTCCACGGCTGGCCCAGGCATAATGGCCGGCCCAAACGGGAAATCTGACCGAAGGCCCGCCTCGTCCGCCAATGACCCACGGTGTGGCGCAGTCCTCAAGCGAAACGGTCTAAAGTTTTCCTGTACCGGGGCGCGCAAAATTATGCCTGATGGCCGCGTTTTAGCGCAGGGCGTCGTTCAGCAACGACAGCGCGTTTTTCAATTCGGCAAACAGCGCCTCGTTATCCTGCGGCCGTTCTCTCAGCCATTGACTCAGTGTATCCTCGATCACGCCTGCGGCATCGCCGACTTTGGGATGGCCGTATACGCCAGCGGTGCCGCGCAGCCGGTGTGCTGCATGCCGGGTTTTTGCGATCAAATCGGGGTTGCCTTGGGTGTTCTCGATTTCCTCGCCCAAGCGGGCCAGGCTGCGCGCCTTTTCGGGCAGTTTTTTGCGGTATGCGGCGCGGATGGCCTCCATCTGTACCCTGATGTGAGCGGTCGGGGGCCGATCTAAGGTGGAGGCAGGCTCGCCGAGGACCGTATTCACTGCTTCCGCCAGATCCGAAGGCTTGATCGGCTTGAGCATCACCTTGGCCACGTTGAGCTTTGTGGTCATCCAGTCGAAGGAATTGGGATTTCTCCAGTACGCGGTGATGAATATGATTTTCGTCTGGTTGCCCGATTGCCGCAGTTCCGATATCCAGGTGACCCCATCCGTATCGGGCAGTAGCCCATCGACCACCACCAGGTCGGGCGACTCGCGTTTTACCGCTTCTGCGGCCGCCTGGGCGGTCGCCGCCGTGGTTACGCGGAAGCCGTGGGACTCCAACTCTGGAACCATGATCACGCAAAAGTCGGCGTCGTCTTCCACCATCAAGATTGATTTGCTGTCTGCCACCATCGCGCGTTCTCTGTTTAGTTAAATAAATAAAAATATAAGAACCCGTTTCGCTTGCCGGCCGCTTGGAGGAAAGACCCGTTATTGCCGGGTCAGTGGGAATTACGTGTCAATGGGAATTAATGGTTACATCTCCGGCGATGCGACCCACGCGACCTTCGCGACCCTTACAATGTACGAGATATCCGGCATCAAGGTTCCTGATTGAGCAAAATTGGCCGATGACTTGCGTACAGCAAATGGAGCCGGAATCCAACAATTCAAGCATATGTGTGTCATTTAATCATAGGTCAAATATGGAGAGACTTTGAATATTGAGTGAATCGTCGTCAATGGGCCTGCGGGCCGTCATGTTTTTCCCCGTTCCGGCGGCGCATTGCTATGATCTATCTCACTCAGTCCGGGCGGCCGTGACATGCACGGGGTAATCATTACCGTAGTCACGGGAGCTTTCGTCCGGTCAATTTCTCCAAACTCATCGGGATCAGAAATGAGCCAAAACCGGTTTATCGAGGAATTTCGTTGGCAATTAAGGGAGTTGTTTCAGGCATTCACGGAATTCCGTCTGTATCGGACGTTGGCGGCCATGGCGGTGGGCATCGCATTAATCGGCGTCGCCATCAACGGCATCGTCATTCCACAGAACATGATCGCTCCGGGTGTATCCGGGATTTCCCTGCTGATCTTCTACGTGGCCCATAAGCCCGCGCTGGGGCTGATCTATTTCGCGCTCAACGTCCCTCTGTTTGTGATCGGCTGGCGCGTGTTTGCCCTCAAATACCTGTTCATCTCCATATGCGGCGTGGTGATGCTATCGGCATCCCTGGAACTGACGCGCGATGTGCGCATCCCCGTGCCTGATCCATTGATGGGTTCGATCATCGCCGCCGTCATCCTGGGATTCGGATCGGGTTTCTATCTTCGGCTTGGCGGATCGGCGGGAGGGCTGGATATCCTGGCCACCGTGATCCGGAAAAAATTTGCCCTCCCTATGGGCCGTGTTTTCGTGGCGGTGAACGCGATCAATCTCGCCGGCGCCTGGCTGGTCTACGACCTGAATTCGGTGCTCTATTCGGCGTTGTTCATGTGGGTGCAAGCCTGGACGCTGGACCGTGTGCAGACCGGATTTTCCCAACGCCGTTCCGTGCTGATCATCTCCGACCGCCCGGAGGAGGTGGCTGAGGGCGTGATGAAACGGCTGGACCGCGGAGTCACCTTCTTCCACGGTGCAGATGCCCATTCCGCCGACCCCAAGAAGATCGTGTATACCGTAATCAACATGGTGGAATTGGGGCGATTGAAGGAGTTGCTGTTCAATATCGATCCCGACGCACTGGTGGTGGTGCACCACACCGCCGAGGTGATCGGCGCACGTTTTCTCACCTGGGAGGAGGAGGGCTACCACCACCGGCCTCCCAGGCCCCCTGCCCATTAGCACGGCGCCCGCGTGAAGCGGTGTGCTATTGGCCGGGCGCATCAGATATTTCGGGGCCTGCCCAGGCCGGTAAGGATGGCCGGGCGGCCACATCGATGCTTCTAACGAGGAAAATATGAAGATCGGATTTATTGGCGTGGGCAATATGGGCGGGCCCATCTGCCGCAACTTGATCAAAAATGACTATTCGGTACTCGTTCACGATATTGCGCCCGAAGCCGTCGCCCGCTGTACGGAATTGGGTGCTGCCGCGGCCAAATCGCCGAGGGCCGTGGCCGAAGCGTGCGACGTCGTCTTCACCAGCCTGGCCTTCCCCCACATCGTGGAGGAGGTGGTGTTGGGGCCAGACGGCATCGCCGAGGGGTTGCACGACGGTCTGATCGTGGTGGACCTGTCTACCAACGATCCGGTGGTCGTAAAACGCTTGGCGGCGGAACTCGGACGACGCGGCGTGCCCTTTCTGGATGCGCCCGTTTCCGGCGGAACGGACGGCGCCGAGGCCGCGACGATATCGGTGATCGTGGGGGGCGACCGGGCCGCCTACGACAATGTATTACCCATGCTGCAGGCCATCGGCAAATCCATTTACCACGTGGGCCCCTCCGGCGCGGGCAGTGTATTCAAGATCGTCAATAACATGCTGGCGTTCTGCAATATGGCCGCCGCCAACGAGGCGCTCATGCTCATCAGCAAAACAGGGCACGATCCAGAAACCTTCCTGGACGTGGTGGAGCAGAGCAGCGGCGCCAGCGCGGGCCTGGGCCGCCTGCGCCGGAAAGTGCTCGCGGGCAATTTCGAGGCCGAGTTTACGATGGACCTGGCCTACAAGGACCTGGGGCTGGCTCTGAAGCTGGGCGAGCAGGCGGAGGTGCCCCTGGTGTTTCCGGGGGCCGTGAATCACATCCTGCTGGAGGGGCGAGCCCTCGGTATGGGCAGCCAGGACGTGTGCGCCATGATGCGCGTGTTGGAGCACAACCTGCGACTGGAAGTGCGCGCACCAGCCAGCCGCTGACCGCGGGCTGGGAATCCATAGAAACCGGCTGCCGTCACTTCTCCACATTCCACAGCACCGCGGTGGGTGTGATCAACAGGCCGCGCAGGGCTTTGCGATAGGCCAGCGGCCGCCGCCACTGGCCATAGGGGACGTAGGGCACGACCTCATATACCCGCTCTTGCAGTGCCAGCGCGATCCGCTTGCGCTCCGCCGCATCGGGCTCGAGCGCCCAGGCGCTGCTGAGGTGCTGCATCTCCTCGTCGCAGGGCCAGCCGAACCAGGCCTTTTCGCAGGCGCCGGAGACGCCCGGGTGACTCACGGGGCGGGTGAGGCTGCCGCTGGTCCACCAGGTGTGGAAAATGTGCCAGCCCCCCTCGGAAGGCGATTTGCGCTCCGCGCGGCGGGAGGTGAGGGTAGACCAGTCCATGGCTTGGAGATTCACGTTGACCCCGATCTTGCGGAGCTTCTGGGCGGTGACCAGGGCGGCGATGTGCAGCACCGGGAAGTCAGTGGGATCCATCACGACGATGGGTTCCCCGGCGTAGCCCGCCTCGGCCAGCAAGGCCCGCGCCCGCTCGGGGTCGTTAGCGCGCAGGGCCTCCGCCCCGACCTCGCTCTCGTAGGGGGTTCCGCAGAGAAAAATGGCCCCGCAGTAGGTGCGGAAGTACTGGGGGTCACCGATGATGGCTCGCACGTAGTCCTCTTGGTGCACCATGTACAGCAACGCCCGGCGGGCGCGGGGATCATCGAAGGGCGGATGGAGGTGGTTGATCTGCAGCCAGCCCTGGTAGACGAGGGGGATAGTTTCGACAACGATGTTGGGGTCCCGGGCGATCAGCGGAATCAGGTCCGTCTCGGGCTTCTCGATGTAGTCCACCTCCCCCCGCTTTAGGGCGGCGATGGCCGTGGCGGCGTCGGGAATATAGAGCCACTCGACCCGGTCCACCCGTGCCACCTTACCCCCGGCGAACCAACTGGCGGGCTCTTCCCGCGGGACGTAGTCATCGTTCCTGACATAGACCACCTTGTTGCCCGGCACCCATTCCGCCTCCACCATGCGAAATGGCCCCGAGCCGATGTTGCTCTTGATCTGGGTATAGGCATCGGTATTGGCGGCGAACTCCGCCTTCATGATGAACAGCGCGTTGCTGGAGAACTTCGCGAATGATTCCAGCACCAGACCATAGGGACGGCTCAACCGGAGGCGAAATATGCGATCGCCGATCACGTCCAGGGAAGACGTCAGGGCCATCAGCTTTTGGCCCATGGTGTCTCGCTCCCCCCAGCGCCGGATGGAGGCCACGCAGTCCTCCGCGGTGACGGGGCTGCCATCGTGCCATTTCAGCCCCTCACGCAAGGTGAAGGTGTAGGCCAGCCCATCTTCGCTGACGGTGTGGCGCTCCACCATCTGCGGATGCACCTGGCCGTTCTCATCCAGCGCGAAGAGCTGGTCGTAGATCATGAATGCGTGGGTCTTCGTCACATCGGCCGTGGTCCAGACGGGGTCGGTGTTCTTCAGATCGGCCTGGGGTACGAAGCGCAGGGTCGTATCGCCCAGGGCAGACGAAATTCCGGTTGCCAGCAGAAGGCCGGCCGCGGCCATCAGTCGATAGGACAGGAGCATGGTTTACCTCGTCATGGGGCGCTGTTATTTTCGTGGAGCCGAATCATTCCCGTGGAGCAATGTCATTCCCGCCGTTTCAAGGCCACGCCTGTTTCGCCCGCCTGGCGCACGGCCTGGTCGAGTTGCAGCCCCATGCCATCGGCGAGGCGGGTGAGGTAGTTGAACAGGCCCACCACATGGGCCACCTCCAGGCAGGCCCGGTCGTCGAACCCCAGATCGCGCAAGGGCTGCCAATCGGCCTCCACGATGCGTGTGGGCTGGCCGCTCAGCTTTTCCGCCAGCTCGCACAGGGCCCGCCGGCGTGGGCTCAGGCGTTCCAACTCACGCCAGCGCCTGGCCTTGATGGCTTCCACCAATTCGTGGTCACCGTCCTCCGCACGCAGAAACTCCGCGTGGGATTGGATTCAATAGAAGCAATCCTGGGCGGCAGCGGCCACGGCGGCCACCATTTCCCGCTCGGGCCGGGTCAGGTGACCCGGCTTGAACATGACCTGGGCGAACAGCCGGCGGAACGCCGGGCCGATTTCGTCGTGGGCCGCCAACAGACGCCCCATGGCGGGCGAGTAGCCGAAGTCGTAGGTGTCCTTGCGGCCCGGTTCCAGCAGCTCCTGGCGGGCCTCCGGGCTGGCCAGCTCGACGAAGGCTTCCTTGGAAGATGAGTCGGTCATCGCAGCCTGATATTGGGTTTGCCCCTTCCTCGGGAACCCATACCATTCTACCGGTGCCGGCGCCAATACACACCCGCCCCGGCATTGCCTGGACTTAATCTTCCAGCCATTTCTCCACTTCATGGCGTTGGATCTTGCCGGTGGTAGAGCGGGGCAGGTCGTCGAGGGCGACGAATCGAATCTCCTTGGGCCGTTTGTAACCCGCCAGTTCCGCCTTGCAGCGGGCGATCAGTTCCTCCCCGGTGAGGGATTCGTCGCTGCGGGCCACGAAGGCTATGGGCACTTCGCCCCATTTCTCGTCCCGGCGCCGCACCACCACGGCGTCCTGCACTCGGGAATCGCTGAGCAGCACCCGTTCGATTTCCGCCGGATAGATGTTCTCGCCACCGGACTTGATCATGTATTTGACGCGATCTACGAAATCCAGGCTGCCGTCGGGGTTGCGCACGAACATATCGCCCATGTGAAACCAGCCGCCGCGAAAATCGCGGGCGTTGGTTTCGTCGGCGTTCCAATACCCGCTGAACAGGGTCGGGCCACGGACGGCCATTTCCCCCGGCGTGCCGTCGGGCACGTCGCGGTCCTCCGGGTCCACCAGCCGGCATTGGCAATAGGTCATCTGCGTCTTGGACAGGTTTTCCGGCACCACGCCAACAGGGATCACATTGCCCGAGGCGGGTATGGCACCGGTCTCCGTCGCGCCGAAGGTGTTGCAATAAGGCGCGTCCAGCAGACGGGTCACCTCGGCGATCTGGTGCAAAGGCACCAGGTCGGCCATGGCGCCGCAGCGGTTGACACCCTTGGGCTTGACCCCCCTTTCCTTCATGGCGTCGATGAAGGGTTCCACCGTGCCGGGCATGAGGATCAGCCACCACAGCTTGACCCGCGCCACGATATCGACCAGGCGCGCCGGATCGAAGCCGTCGACGATGTAGACCGTGCCCCCGATGGAGAGCAGGGTGATGCTCTGGTCGGTGGAGACCATGTGAAACATGGGGGCCCAGGCCACGAACGCCTCCTCCCGCTTGAGCCCTAATTCCAGCAAGGCCACCTGTAGACGGGCCAGTTCCGCGCGATGGCTGATCAGCGCCCCCTTGGGCAGACCCGTCGTCCCGCTGGTGTAGAGGATCAGCAGGCCGTCTTCGGGTTCGGCGGCGATTTCGGGTTCCGCGGGATCGGCCCCCGCCAGCCGCGCCTCGTAATCGCCCCCCAGCTCGATGACCGTCTCCACACCGTGATCGATCCGGCGCAGGGTTGCCGCGAAGCGGGGTGAAACGACGATCGCCTTGGGCGTGGTGAGACCGATGCAGTGGCGCAGTTCCCCATCGGCCAGCCGCCAGTTCTGGGCCGCCAAGATGGCGCCTTGCTTGGCGCAGGCGTAGACCAGCTCCAGGTATTCCACCCGGTTTTCCGCAAGGATCGCCACGCGGTCGCCCCGCACGATGCCCATCCCGGCGAGCACCGCAGCCAGGCGATTGACCCGCCCGTTGAACTCGGCGTAGCGCCATTCCCGATTTTCATCGACGATGGCCACGGCGTCCGGTTGCCGGCGGGCCTGCTCACGCAGGAGATGCCCCACCGTCAGCGCGGCGGCGCGCGCCGTCAATTCGTCGACGGGATTCATCGGGCCTGGATATTGGGGTTTGTCGGTCATGATCCGCACATCCTCGCCGGCTCCCACACCGGCCCTCTCCGACGCCGTGGGGAGGGAATTCAGACACGGAGTCTGCGCTTCTTCCCCTCACCCCGTGCGCAGCATCGCCGTAGCCGGGCAGCCGACGCACCGGCTCCACCCGCAAATTGCTTTTGTGACCCGAATTACGTTAAACTGCAGCGTAATTGATAGGGTGTTGCTGTCAAGTCCCAGCCTTTGCTTGACCGCATCGGAAAGCCATTCGTGCCTAACGCAGGAGCCATCATGCACCGCCCATCCATGCACCAGCGAAATTCCGTATCCCGTTCTCTCGTTTCCGCGCTCCCGGTCTTGGGCGTCATCCTCGCGCTGGCCCTGACCCTCGTTGCCTGTGACATCGTTGGCGGAGGAGGCGGAGGAGGCGGAGGAGGCGGAGGAGGCGGAGGAGGCGATGAAGTAGCAGAATGTTCGGCGGCGGACGCCCAGGAGGCTGCAATACTGGTCAGCGAGGCCAAAGCCGCACTGGAAAGCATACTCGACTCCAGCACGGACACGCCGTTCGGTCAGCAGATCGACGACGTCGCGTCCAAGTTCGACCAAGCCGCGGGCTTGTGTTCCACCGATCAGGAGGCCGCTTTCTGGGCTGCCCTGGTGTCGCCGTCCCTCTTTTTCGACGGTGAAACCACGACGAACATTCTCAGCCAATTTGGTTTAGGCCTCTTTCGTGATGAGATCGAGGCACCGGAGCCTTTCACCTCTGTTGATCCGTTCATCTTCGGCGGAACGGAAAGCTACGTGGATCTCAGCGCCGCGGACACGATAACGTATGTCACAGCAGATTTTCCGGTCAGCCTGCAACGGTCGGCCGACCTGCTGAGCGGGATCGATTCCACCTTCACGGCCACCTTGGCGTTTCCGGAGGACGATACCACGAAAACCCTGGAACTCGATTTCACCGAGGTCAAGTTGTTCCAAGCATTTTTCGCCGTCATGCAGATTTTCTCCGAAAGCCCCAAAATCTGGAACTACACGGGCTTGGACGAGTTCATAACTGACAACAGTGAACGAGATCCCGGCACAGGGGATGTAATCGACGAGATCAGCGAAGTCGAACTCGAAGATTATTTCGCAAGCGGCGACGAGCCGCTCTCGGTCAATCAAGCGGCTGTTGACCAGCTTGCCGCCGCCTTCGCGAATGTTTTTGGTACCCTGCAAGAGGGGATCGACAGCCTGCTGGGGGAGACCGATGTTCAAAATGATGATTTTGTCATTGTTGAGAATGAATTCCCCGAATTCGATGCGGAAGCCGAGATCAGCAGATTAGAACTGTCGCTCTTCGCGTTGATGGCGGGTGACCTGAGCGCTTCCGCCGCGTCAACCACCCCCGTGAGCGTAAACGTTTATCGGATGGCGTTCGCCGTAACGAATTCCTCGGCATGTGATCCGTTAGCGAATGATGGCGTATCGGATATCAGCGGGCAAACATTCGCCACCGTGGTTTATAGGGCGACAGGGGAAGTCAGCTTGGCAAATTTGGTCCAGGTGACGGGGCAATTCTGGGATAACTCGAACCGGGCCTCATTAATACTGGCCGATGACGAGACGGTGTTCGAGGATTCGCTATTTTTCAACACCACGACGTTGAGAAACGAGATCCATTCGG
>JACZRV010000129.1 GCA_022574555.1 SAR324 cluster bacterium | reverse complement strand
CGAGGACTCGCGGTGCTCCCCTCCCCACCCTTCGACAGGCTCAGGGCAGGCTCGGAGAAGGGAAATGCGTCGGCAAAGCTCCCCCTCGCCATAAAATGGAGAGGGGGCTGGGGGGTGAGGATTCCCATATAATAACAATAACTTAAAAGATATTCACTGAGCTGCGGTAACAGGCATATATTTTAATCCCCGGTTGGACGCGGATCGCATGCCAGGTTTGGAGTGGACCGGTATCGATAATGACGGCGCCGTAGCTAAACGCGCCCGCCTTGAGTGCAATCGAAGGGGAATGCGCCAGGCCGGGCCCGGATACAATCACTTCCAGATGCCCCCAACGCGGTACCCATGACCGATCCCATGACCGATCCCAGAGAGCTGACAATTTACCGCGCCGCGGAGCTGATGCGGCGCGGCGAGCTGACTGCCGAAACCCTCACCACATCGTGCCTGGCACGTATCGGGGATCGCGACCCGGATATCCGCGCGTGGGTCATGGTCGCCACCGATGAAGCACTGGAGCAGGCCCGGCACCAGGACCGGGCCGCCCGCGAGCAGCGCTGGCAGGGTCCACTGCACGGTATTCCCTTTGGTATCAAGGACATCATCGACGTGAAGGGCTGGCCCACCCGCGGGGGATCGGAGGCCTACGATCCCATCACGCCCGACATCGACGCCGCTCCAGTGGCGCTGCTGCGCCGCGCCGGGGCGGTTTTTCTAGGCAAAACCGTCACCACAGCCATGGCCTACCTGGATCCCCCGCCTACGCGCAATCCGTGGAATCAATTACACACCCCTGGCGGTTCCAGTTCGGGATCGGCAGCCGGCGTGGCGGACCGCATGTGCCTTGCGGCGCTGGGTACCCAGACCGGCGGCTCGGTGATGCGCCCCGCGGCCTATAACGGCATCGTCGGCTTCAAACCCACCTACGGCACCATCGGACTGGAGGGGGTGCTGCCTGCGGCCTGGGAGTTCGATACCCTGGGCACGTTCACCCGGTCTGTGGAAGATGCCCGCCTGCTTTGGCATCTGCTGCGCCGCGACCGCACGGTGGATTGGCAGACCCGGCGCGATAAGCTGCCCCAGGCACTCGTGCCCCGCGCCCCGCGGCGCATATGGCGTATGCGGGATTTCTTCGAAGAGCAGGCCGAGATGCCCTGCACCGCGGCCATCAATGAGTTGTGCGCCCGCCTGACCGCGCGAGGCGTGGAAATCGTCGAACGGCCCCTACCCCCCAGTTTCGAGAGCATCCACGATTCGCACCTGACCATCATGTCGGCCGAAATTGCGGCCTATAACCGCCCACAGTTCGAAAGCCGGCCGGAGGGCTTTCCCCCCAAGCTCAGCGAAGTGATCCGGCAGGGACTCCAGATGCGGGCCAGCGACTATGTGGCGGCCCGTTTCCACCGCGAGCGGTTTCAGGTAGCCATGACCGCCCTGCTCTCCGACGTAGACGCCGCCTTGATGCCCTCCGCGCCCGGCCCCGCGCCCCGCGATCTCACCCAGACCGGCAGCGCCAATTTCAACGCACCCTGGTCCCTTTGCGGTGTGCCTTCCTTATCCCTGCCCATCCGCCTGGACATCAACGGCCTGCCCGTGGCCGCCCAATTCATCGCCAATTTTCATCAGGAGGATTCCCTCCTCGCCCACGGCGCGTGGATCGAACACCTGATCAATTTCGTGGATCAACCGTCGTAGGTAATGTGCATGCTGACCAGTCCGGCCCTTGCGCAATTCTTCCAAGTCTCAATTTACTTCCCTCCCGCTTCGCGGAAAGTGTTCAGGAGAATCAATCACATGATCCAACGGAACGGCCCACGACATTCGAGATTCTGGCGTTGTTACGAAATGCTCAAATTACGGATTAAATGGTAATGTGCGGCATGAGGAACCGGATATGACGATTACCAACACGCTGGAAAACGCCAAGCTCCTGGAGAAACTCGGGTTGTCGGCCGAGCAGGCGCAAGGGGTTTCCGAAATCGTGGAGACCGCGGCCCAGGCTGCCCAGCCCGATCTGAGCCAATTGGTCACCAAGGATTTCCTGCGGGCCGAATTCGAAAAATTCCGCCGGGAATTCGATCTAAAATTCGGGGAATTTCGCGCCGAGTTCGATGTGAAATTGGAAAAGCTTCGCGTGGATTTTGGGAGAGATCTGCGCCAGCAGATGTTGTGGTTTTTTGCCATGCAAGTGACCATCGTCGCCACCGCCTTCACCTTGTTCAAGATCGTGGGGTGAAACGCTCCTGGCCCGGGCCTCATTTCACAGCACGACCTACTCTTCCCCGCGGGCGCCCGCCTGACGCGGCGTCCCCCTGGTTACCGGCTGGCGCAATTTCGGCGCACCCGTTGGGCTTGGGGGCGCGGCCATCCCGGCGTAAAAGCCGCCTTTGTTGACAGTATCCAGACTATTTGGAGTATGGTAGGCTGCCGACATCAGGTAGAGCCCACGGTCCATTGCCGTTGGTGGGGGTCAAAGTATCGCTCCTTTCCGGCGAGTGAACCGTGGCACAACGGGCGAGGCAGCCCGATCCGGTGCAAATCGATCAGGGAAGATCAGACCATGGCACCTCCTGCACAGATTTTTTTGTTTTCTCGCCATCCCATCGGCAGCAACGATTTTGCTCTCCGTGCCCGGCAGGCCATCCGCCGGCTGGTCGCTGGCGAGGCCGCACCCGGCCCGATGGGTCGATACGGGCCTCATGCCGATTGTGTGTCGCTCGTCCGTTGGGCCAGTTGCGCCTCGCCCGATGGCGGCGGGTCCAATAGGTCCCAATCCGAATCGGAAGCATCGCGCTGATCGGTTTCCGCTTTCATACGGCGATTGGCCCCGGTAAAGTGACGGGCAGCGAATTCGACCCTTCGCCTGGTGGCGGTAGCGATTCTTTCCGCATCTGAGATCCAACCGCCTGTCGGCGCCGGGCGGGATTGTCCGGTCGGATGAATCCCCTGCCGGATCGGATCGCCACCCAAATTGGCCATCACGGGAACGATCGACGAACATGGCCCCGCACCTCGGCTTAGCGTGGTGCCGATTCTCACCGCAGTGGAAAACCCGTGATCAAATTTGAGGGTCGGCGATGGTGCAATCCCACCCGGTTGAGGGGCATTCCGCCCTGGATGCCCCTGTCGATCCCCTGCAGTTAAAACGGCGTCTGGTCTCGGGCGGCTTCTGGGCGTTGGGGGCCAAGATCGGATCGGTCGTTTTTGCGGTGGGGGTAAACGCCCTGCTGGCGCGGCTGCTTTCCATCGAGGAGATGGGCGCCTACTTTCTCATTCTCAGCGTCGTCACGGCGGCTGCCTTGATCGTGCGTGGCGGGCTGGAGCAGACCTCATTGCGCCTGGTGGCCGAGAGCATTGGGCTGGGCGCCTTGTCGCGGGCCCGCTCCGCCGTCGCCAAGGTCTTTCTGTTGGTCACGGCCAGTGCCATCGTCGTGGGCGGATTCTTGTGGATATTCGGCTGGGGCTTGCTGGCGGATTTCGTCTTCCAGATTCCGGTGATGGCCGCCGCGAGCGGGCTAATCACACTTTGGGTCATCGCCATGGCCTATCAGATGTTGATCGCGCAGACGTTTCGCGGGTTCAACGACGTTCGGCTGGCCAGCATCTTCGGCGGGCTGGCGACGAGCTTCCTCTCAGCTCTCTTTTTCGCTTCCGTCTGGTTGACCGTCGGCCAAGCATCACTGGTCACCGTGCTGACCATCACGCTGGGGTGTACCTCGCTGAGCATCCTGCTCGGCCTGGGATTGATAGTGCCCAAAGTGCGGGCCATCCCAGCCGGCGGGGAACCCATCTCGTTCGCCGAGATTTTGCGCAATGCGGCACCTTTGCTGGTGGTCAACCTGACGTTCATCATCATCGAAACCGCGGATATTTGGTTGATGGGCGCCTTTCGCGGGCCGGAAGAGGTGGCGATCTATGGAGCGGCCCGCCGATTGGTGCTGCTGATCAGCATGGCCCAATACGTAGCCAATTCGGCCATTTCGCCCACCATAGGCGTCCTGCATGCTCAAGGGCAAACGCGGAAATTGGAACGCTGGTTACGATTGACCGCGACATTGGTTTCGATCCCGGGAACCCTGGTGATCGTGGCTTTTATGCTGGCGGGCGCGTTGATCCTCGAGTTGGTGTTCGGTCCCACCTACCGCGAAGGGGGCGGCATCCTGATCATCCTCGCCGTGGGCAAGCTTTTTGTCAGCCTGACGGGCTCCTGCACGGCGACCCTGGTCATGGCCGGTTACAACCGCAGCGTGATGTGGATTTCCCTGATAGCAGGCGCGATCGGGCTGGGAGCCGCGGCGGCGGTGGTCGAATCCCATGGCGGAATTGGAGTGGCGGCCGCCATGGCGACCGCAGCCGGCTTTCAGCATATCCTGATGCTGGTTTTCGCCAGGAAGCTCTGCGGGGTTTGGACCCATGCCAGTCCGAAGATGCTGCCGCAATCCTTCAGGCTGCTAGTCCGCTATGCGCGCAGGGATTGAACTTCCGGCGGCGAACCCCATCGTTAGATTCCCTCATTGGGGGTGCAGCAGGTCGGCCAGAGCATCGCCCAGTTGCGGAAAACGGAATTGGAATCCGCTGCCGAGAGCCTTTTTGGGGTGAACGCGCTGACTGGCCAGCAGCACCGAGGCCATCTCGCCGAGAGTGAGCCGTAATACGGGTGCAGGTACCGGCAGCCAGGCGGGACGATGCAGCACGCGGCCAAGCGTCCGGTTGAATTCCCGATTTTGCACTGGATTGGGCGCAACCGCGTTCACCGCGCCAAGAAGGCTCGGCGTCTCGAGCGCATGGAGAATCAGGGAGACCAGGTCGGACACGTGAATCCAGCTCATCCATTGCCGGCCGTTGCCCAACGGTCCGCCCAGCCCCGCGCGGTAAATGGGCCGCAATCGGGCCAAGGCGCCGCCACCCTCCCCGAGAACCATACCCGTACGGATCACAACGGGCCGGCTGCCTTCTGGAAGATTGCCGATCACCGCCCCTTCCCACTGGCGGCAGACCTGGGCCAGAAAATCCGTGCCCGGCGACGATTCCTCAGTCAGCACGGTCTCACCCCGGCTGCCATAGTACCCTACCGCGGACGCCGAGATGACGAACTTGGGTGCGGGCTGCGATTGGGATTTTATCGCCCGCATCAACGATCTCGTACCGAGCACGCGGGAATCGAGAATCCGCTGCTTGACGCCAGCATTCCACCGGCTCGCGACCAATGGCTCGCCGGCCAGGTGGATCACGCCGTCTATTCCGTCCAGGGCCTCCCGCGGTGGATCGGCTTCATAACCCGGCCACGGGAAAAACGCGATGGGATAGGACAGCCCCTTCCGGGCCGACAAGGGGTCGCGAGTCAACATCACCAACTCGTGGCTACGCTCCACCAGCCGTGGCACGAGATGCCGTCCCACGAAGCCGGTGCCTCCAGTTATTAGCAGTTTCATGGATTATTTACTCCGCCAGGCGCCAAACCGCAGATCGATTTCGATGACGCAATTCCAAAGCTTTACTTTGCCAATTGCCCCAGGCGCGCCAACTCGCGTTCCAATTCGGTGCGTTTGACTTCCAGCATGCGCCGCACCTCCTTGTTACGCAGGAAGAGAAAGAAGACCCGCATGTTATCCCATATGCGCTCCCGTTCGCGTCGGACGTACAGGGCCAGCGCGGCGGTGGGGGGCAGGCTGAACAGGTAAGCCAAGGCGGACCAGCCGTCGAGCAGGATATAGACCACGGCCGTTTGGCCGCCCCAGAACAACGTGAAGAAACCCATGCCGAGCGCGGCCTTGGCCGTATCGTAACGATAGCGGTCCGAGGCGAGCCGCACCGCCCACATTCCGGTGAACAGGTAGGGCAGCCCCGAATTCAGCATCCCCCACGCCGCCAGGGGCAGGGCCAGAACGACCACCAAAAGGCTGCGCGACACGAACCGAATCACCAGCCAGGGCGAATTGCGCACCGTAAGGTGGTAATCGTGCACGCCGAACCGCCGGCACAGTCCTTCAAACAGATGCAGATTGTGGGAGACCGCCTCGATCCGCCCCGGATGCTGGTGTCTCAGCCGCTCCAGAGCCTGGCTGAATTTCTGCAACACGCGGAAGCGCTGCCGCAGACTGCGCCGCCGGTACTTGCCGCGCCGCAGCCAGAAGAACCGCTCCAGCCGCCGCATCAATTCCAGGTCCGCCCAGCTCTCCGGGTTCAGGGTGACACGGCGCAGCGCCGCGTCGATGGACTCGGTGAGCCTCAGCACCGCCTCCTCCGGAGCCGACTCCCCGGGCGCGTTTTTCACATCCCGGCCTAGGGCCAAGGGCGGGTGGAATTTGACATAGACCTTGGAGCGGAATCGGCCCACATCGGTAAAGTTGAGCCCGACAGGGATCAACACGGGTATCGCGCCACCGCGCTCCAATGCGCCGAGCGCCAACCGCGCGGCGCCGGTCTTCAAGCGCCGCATGGCGGGATCGGGATGGCTTTCTCCTTCGGGGAAAATCAGCAACGCCCCACCCGCCGCCAGCATCTGAAAACACCGCTCGAACATGGCCGCGTTGCGGGAGGGGTCCACGCCGCTATCCTGACGCCGGTGAACCGGCACAGCCTGCATGGCGGCCAGAAACGGGCGCAGCAGAGGATTGCGGAACAACCCGCTGCGTGCGAGGGGATGGACGATGCGCGGGCTCGCCGCCTGGATGATCACGGCGTCGATCAGTGCATTGGGGTGGTTGGCGCAGAGGATCACGGGGCCCCGGCGGGGCAAATGTTCCAGCCCGTCAAATTCGCAACTGCGATAGAAAACCCGCACCAGGACGCGGCAGAATCCCCGCCACGCCCCATGCAGAGGCATGACTCCGAGCCCTGACAACAGCCGCCCGGTCGCCATCGCGATTCTGGCCATAAACGGAACCTCGCAGAGGCGGTTGATCGACCCTATGGGAAACAAGTACGGTATCCCGCAATAGGGGCTGTTTGGCAAGGTTGCGGGCAGTCTTCGCTTCCGGCTTTCTGACCGGCCGGATGCGCCCTCGGCCTGCCGTTCGCCGGCATGATCCAGGGGTGCCTGATCTACCGGTACCTGATCTATCGGTACTTATAGTGAAAAAATTGCCCACAAAGGGTATGTAGGCCTTCTCTGATTCCGCATGACCTGAATCGTGCATCCGAATGAACGGCCCCGCCGCGAACGGCGAGGTATCAGCAGGGGTATCGGCAAAGGAATTTCCTGCTTCTCTTGCACAGCATCGGCGGGGAATCGCACCCGTAAGGGTTCAAAAAATTGACGAGCATGAAGCGCAGTATCGCGTGGCTGATTCCGGGGTTGGGCGGGGGGTCGGGCGGTCATCGCACCATCTTCCGGTACGTCCAGCATCTCCAGCGGCAGGGCTTGGAGAGCCACGTCTATGTGGAGCCCGTAGACGGTCTGGGGCGGTTGCAAACGCCCGCCATTACCGCCAGATTGGCCAGACGGTTTCATGGCACCGAAGGCGTGCGGTTTCATGTGGGCTTTCGCCCCCAATGCGAACACGACATCGTGGTCGCGACCATGTGGCACACGGCCCATGCGGTGCACCGCGACTTCTCCGCGAGCCGGAAAGTCTATTTCATCCAGGACTACGAGCCATTTTTCTACCCGGTCGGTGAACACTACTTCCGCGCCGAGAGCTCGTACGATCTTGGACTGCAGCCCATCACCATCGGCCGCTGGCTCTCCCGCAAAATTCAGGAGATCTGCGGACATCCGGTGCATTTCGTCGATTTTTGCGCCGATCTGGCCACCTTCCGGCCCGCCGACGACGGATTGCGCGAGGACGCGATCTGCTTTTTGTACCAACCGTCGAAGGCCCGGCGCTGCGCGGAAATCGGGCTGCAAGCACTCCAGCTGGTCCATGACGCACAGCCGGAGGTCAAGATCTACCTCTACGGCGCCCGTGAGCGCCCGAAATCCCACTTCCCGGCCATCCATCTGGGCTTGCTCTCACCGGGCGCATGCAACGACTTGTATCATCGCTGCCGGGTGGGGATTTGCCTGAGTTCCACGAATCCCTCCCGCATCCCGTTCGAAATGATGGCTGCGGGTCTGCCGGCGGTCGATTTGCACGGGCCACAATCGCTATACGACATGCCGCAGGAAGGCGCCCTGCTGGCAGATCCCCGTCCGGAGGGCATTGCCGAGGCGGTCATTACGCTGCTGGACGACGAGCAGCAGAGACGGCGCATGAGCGCCGGAGGGGCGGCGTTCATGAAAAACCGGCCCATCGAACGGGAAGCGCAGCAGTTCGCGGATGCGCTGGATCACATTCTGGCCGATAACCCACCCGCCATATCCCTCCCCCAGCCGATATATACCAGGCCAGCGATACACGGCGGCGCCTCGGCACTGCCAACGCCCAGTCCCCTGGAATCACCCCACCCGCTGCGGCTGGCCCTGCGCCTAGCCCTCCGGCTGGTGACCAAGCCATTTCGCAGCGGTTTGAAACGCATTCGCCGGTAAACCAGCTTCCGCTCACGGTGCTGCGAAATTGATCCGCACACGCGTCGTTTTCGGCGCAGACCGGAGGCGCACCCCGGCAACAGGCGCTGGGATTTTGGTTGCGGCCCGGTAAACGCCACCCTCACCCCCCTAGATACGCTTTCTTGACGTCGGGATTTTCGAGGAGGTCCTGGGCCGGACCAGACATGACGATTTCGCCGGTGGCGAGCACGTAGCCCCGGTGGGCCAGGTTGAGAGCGGCGTAGGCGTTTTGCTCCACCAAGAGAATGGTGGTGCCCCGCTTGTTGATGTCGCGGATGATCTGGAAGATCTGCTTGACCAGGATCGGGGCCAATCCCAGGGAGGGTTCGTCGAGGAGCAGGAGCCGGGGGCGGCTCATGAGGGCCCGGCCGACGGCCAGCATCTGCTGCTCGCCGCCAGAGAGTGTGCCCCCGGACTGTTGGCGCCGCTCCTTGAGGATGGGGAAGGCATCGAACGTGCGCTCGAGGTCGTCGCGCAGGAGCACCTTGTCCTTGTGGGTCACGCCGATGAGCAGATTTTCCATCACGGTCATGCGGGGGAAGATGCGGCGGCCCTCGGGCACCTGGGCCACCCCCTGACGCATGATGTCGTAGGAGCGCGCTCCGGTCACGTCGCGGCCGTCGAATCGGACGGTGCCGCCGGTGGGCTTGACGATCCCGCAGATGGTCATCAGCAGGGTGGTCTTGCCGGCGCCGTTGGAGCCGATCAGGGAGACGATTTCCCCCTGGCCGACGGTTAGGTCGATGCCTCGCAGCGCCTTGATGGGGCCGTATCCGGCGTGCAGATCCTGCACCGAAAGCATGGCTTCCACGGCTCAGGAAGCCCCTGATGCCGGAGCGGTGGGAACCTGTGCGCTCTCCTCCTCGCCCAGATAGGCCTTGATGACCCTGTCGTCCCGTTGCATCTCTCCAGGCGTTCCGGCGCTGATGACCGCGCCATGATCGAGCACGACCACGTGGTCCGAGATGCTCATGACGACGCCCATGTGGTGCTCGATGAGCAGCACACTCATGGCGTGCTCGTCCTTCAGTGCGAGGATGAGGGCGTTCAGTTCCTCGGTCTCCTGGTGATTGAGCCCCGCGGCGGGCTCGTCGAGGCAGATCAGTTGCGGGCGCGACGCCATGGCTCGGGCCAATTCCAGCCGGCGCTGCTGGCCGTAAGGCAGGGTGCCCGCCTCCCGGTTGGCCACCTCGTGCAACCCCATGAAGCGCAGCCAGAACCATCCCCGTTCCACCGCCTCCTGTTCCTGGCGGCGGAACGTGGAGGTTTGGAAGATGCCGGGCAGCAGATGACGGTTGACGAAGGCGTGCTGGGCCACCAGCAGATTCTCCAGGGCCGTCATGCCCCCGAACAGCCGTACGTTTTGGTAGGTACGCGCCACTCCGGCTCGGGCAATCTTGTGGATCGGCATACGGTGCAGACGGTAGTGGCGCTTGGCATTGTGCAGCACGATATTACCGGAACTGGGGCGGTAGAACCCGGTGATGCAGTTGAACAGGGTCGTCTTGCCCGCACCGTTGGGTCCGATCACCGCGGTGATGTGGCCCCGCTCCATGCCGAAGGAGACATCGGCCAGGGCCACCAATCCGCCGAAGCGGATGGATACCTGCTCTACTGCGAGCACCGGATCACCCGGCATGGCCCGTCTCCTCGTACTGCCGGCGCTGAACGCGGAGCAGGCCCCTGGGGCGCCAGATCATCACGAACACCATGGCCATCCCGAAGAAGAGCATGCGCAGGTTTTCAAACTCCCGGAAGAGCTCGGGCATCAGTGTGAGCAGCACCGCGGCCAGCACCACGCCGACGATGGTGCCCATGCCCCCCAGCACGACGATGGAGAGGATGATCGCCGATTCGATGAAGGTGAAGGAGGTGGGGTTGATGAACCCTTCCGCCGTCGCGAAGAACGCCCCTCCCAGCCCCCCGAAGGCCGCCCCCAGGGTAAAGGCGGAAAGCTTGGTGGTGGTGTGGTTGATCCCCAGGGCCTTGCTGGCCACCTCGTCTTCGCGCAAGGCTTCCCAGGCCCTGCCGATGGGCATTTCCCGCAATCGCTTGAAAATCCAGATCGACGCGATCACGAACGAGAGAATGATCAGGTAGATGAAGACATAGCGGTGGGATGAGGAGAACGGAATGTCCAGGAACTGGTGAAAGGCGGTTTCGCCCGCTGCGGGCTTGGCCGTGAAGACCAGGCCGAACAGAGTGGGCCGCGGGGCCGACATACCGTTGGGCCCACCGGTCAGCCACACCATATTGGTCAGCAGGATGCGGATGATCTCGCCGAAGCCCAGGGTCACGATGGCCAGGTAGTCCCCGTGCATGCGCAAAACGGGAATCCCCAGTATACAACCAGCCAGTGCGGCCAGCCCCCCCGCCAAGGGAAGGGAGGCCCAAAACGAAAACCCGAAGTAGTGGGCCAGCAAAGCATAGGAATACGCTCCGACCGCATAGAAGGCCACATAGCCAAGATCGAGCAGCCCGGCCAGCCCGACCACGATGTTCAGCCCGATCCCCAGCATGACGTAAATGAGGGACAGGGTAAAAATCTGGATCAGGTAATTGCTGGATGCGGGCAGGAAGGGAAATATCACCAGAGCCGCCGCCAGCCCGGCCAGGAACAAGGGAGCACGATTTCCATACTGGCCCTTGATCTTGCGCCAGACCGCTTCAAAGGGGGCCATGGCCTCCGCGAATTCAGCCGCCACTTGGGTCTGGGCCAGCAGCGAAACCGCCATCCGCCCGAAAAAGATGGCCGCGACCAAGACCGCCACGCGGGGAAAACGGTAAACCAGCGAGCGGCCGTCCAAGACCAGGCCCATGATGGGCACGAACAGCACGAGGCCCAGAAGAGCCGCCACCGTGGCGTCTTTCAGCGATCTGGTGTAGTTCATGAAACCGGGCCGTGCGGGCTAAATTTTTTCTACCTCGGGTTTACCCAACAGGCCGGTCGGACGGAAGATCAGCACCGCTACCAACAGGCCGAACGCAAACACATCCTTGTAGTCGGTGTTCACCAGACCCGCGAATAGCGATTCGGAGAGTCCGAGGATGATTCCCCCCAGCATGGCCCCGGGCAGCGACCCGATTCCCCCCAGCACCGCGGCGGTGAAGGCCTTGATTCCGGCGACGAAACCGATGAAGAAATTGAACGAGCCGAAATTGACCGTGATCAACACCCCGGCCACGGCGGCCATACTGGCTCCGATCACGAACACCAGCGAGATCACCCGGTCGGTGTTGATCCCCAGCAGGTTGGCCATGGTGCGATCCTGCTGGGTGGCCCGGCAGGCGCGGCCCAGCGCAGTGCGGCCAATGAAATAACTGAGGATCACCATGGAGACAATGGTCACGATGACGATCAGAAGCTGGACGTGGGTGATCTGCATGAAGCCGTCGGCAGGACCGATGCGGATCGCCCCTTGATGCAGCGCCGGCACCGATTGATCCCGTGCCCCCTGGGAAATTTGCACGTAGTTCTGCAAAACGAGGGACATGCCGATGGCGGAGATCAGCGGCGCCAGGCGCGACGATCCGCGCAAGGGCCGATAGGCGATGCGTTCCACCGTCCAGCCGTAAACCGCGGTGAACACCATGGCGATGACGAGCACGATCAAGA
>JACZRV010000128.1 GCA_022574555.1 SAR324 cluster bacterium | reverse complement strand
ATCCAATGTCATGGGCCGATGCAACCGCCTTTTTTGCCCGGCGGGCGGGCCCGGTCCGCGCGATCCGATCCACATTGCGCAGGGACCGCCGGGCGGCCAGGCTCCGTGTCACGGTTTGCGGCTCCCCGATCCTGTGCCGGCTCAGTAGGAAATCGTCCGTAAGGTCTCCCACCTGATTCCTTTGACCTGGGCCAGGATGATACCTTCCCGGGGGCTGGGTCCCAAATGATCGGTCTCCGAAAAGTTCATCGGAGGACCGCCGAACATGGTTCTGTAATCCCGTATGGCCTCGATGCCCTCCGCCATGCTCTGGGCGGTCAAATCGCGCCCGGCGTTGTTGGCGCCCTGATAAAACAGATCCATCGCCATATAACCCACCACTGCCTGAATCGATGCGGTATCGCCGTAGGCGGCCTTATATTTCTCCATCCAAGCCTTGACCTCGGAGGAAGCCTGGTCCTCATAGGGAATTTCCAGGGCGGTGGCGGCATAGAGACCGTCCGACGCACCTTTAGCGAGTTCGGCGGTGAACGGATTGTAGCCCGCGATGGAGACGACCATATCCACATCCCAACCGATCTTCCTGGCCTCGACCTTGGCACCGATGGTCTCGGAGATGATGGTGCCCAGCACGATCAGATCCGCGTCCGCAGCCTTCATCTTGGCGATCTGAGAACTGAAATCCTTGGCGCCTCTTTTGTAGGTGGTTACCTCGACCAGCTCCAGTCCCAGTTCCTGGGCTTGGTCGCGTGCCCCTTTGAAGTGGTTCAGTCCAAAGTCGTCGTCCTGGTACATGACGGCGATTCTTTTCCTGCCTTTCTCCGTCACGAAATAGTTCACCGCGGCCCGGATCTGGTTATAGTAAGGAAGCGCCGCGGAAAATTTCAGTTTGTGAAACGGCTCGTACATCTCCACCGCCGAGGATGCGGGGAATAGATTGAGCACGCCCATTTCCAACGCGCGGGGCATGGTGACCATATTTTGAGGTGTGCCCAATGCGGCGACCAGCGCGAACACTTTGTCCTTGCGCAACAGCTTGTCGCCCGCTTGAGCAGCCTTGGATTGCTGATACTGGGTATCTTCCACGATCAGCTTGACCGTCCGCCCGTGGATGCCGCCGGCGGCATTGATTTCGTCGAGCCGCATGCGCATGCCGTTGGTGATGGGCACGCCCCAGACGGCTACCGGCCCGGAAAGGGCGGTATGGCTGCCGATAACGATCTCGGTGTCCGTGACGCCTTGCGTTTCCACCTTATCGGACCTGGTGAAATAGATGATCGCCACTGCGACGACGACCACCACGGCACCCAACATAATCATTCGTTTCATGTCTTCTCCTTCGGATTTGGCCAGGGCCCGCGAGGCCCTTTGATGATGTTCATGGCCTGAGTGACCCCCTCAGGTTATCCCGTCTTGGCTTGCTGATACATCGAGTCGATCAGCTCCGAGTACTTCTGGTTTACCAGCTTGCGCTTCAGCTTCATGGTGGGCGTCAGCTCCTCGTCTTCGGGGGTGAGCTCCCGGTCGATCAGACGGAATTTCTTGATCCCTTCCACCCGGGCGAAATTCTTGTTCACCTTCTCCACTTCTGCGGCGATCAGATCGACCACCGCCCCGGCGTGGCACAGGCTGGCGAAATTGGTAAAGGGTACGTCGTGATCCTGGGCGAACTTCACCACGTTGTCGTGGTCGATCATGACCAGGCAGGTGAGGTATTTGCGCCGGTCGCCGATGATGACCGCGTCGGTGATGTAGGGGCTGAATTTGAGCTGGTTCTCGATTTCCGAAGGGGTGATGTTTTTGCCCCCGGCGGTGATGATGATGTCCTTCATGCGGTCGGTTACCCGGACAAAGCCTTCGTCGTCGATGGAGCCCAAGTCGCCCGTGTGCAGCCAGCCATCGCGAAGGGTCTCGGCGGTCTTCTCCGGATTGTTCAGATAGCCCATGAAAATATGTTCGCCGCGGAGAAGGATTTCCCCAGCTGCCGATATCTTGAGTTCGCCGTAGGGCACCGGTTTGCCCACGGTGCCGGGCCTGATCTGATCGGGCAGCATGACGGTGGCCAATCCGGTGTTCTCGGTCTGACCGTAGACCTCCAGCATGTTCGCGCCCAAGGCCAGATACCAGCGAATGAGCTCGGGCGAGATGGGCGCGGCACCCGATACGAGCCAGCGGCAGCGGTCGATCCCGATCATCTTGCGAATGTTCTTGAGGGCGGCGAGGTAGCCCAGCCAGTTGAGGAAGCGCAGCCACGGCGGAACGGGCTGGCCGGCGATCTTACGGTCGGCCGACATGTAGCCGACCCCGATGGCCAGCTTGTAGACCCAGCGCTGTAACGGGGTCGCGTCGCCGACGGCGATGTTCACCGCGGAATAGAATTTTTCCCAGATGCGGGGAACCGCCCCGAATACGGTCGCTGCCACCTCCCGTGCGTTTTCCGGCACGGTGTCGGGGCTTTCCACAAAATTGGAGATTGTGCCGGTATACAACGCGTAGTAATTGCCGATCACCCGCTCCCCCACATGGCACATGGGCAGGAAGGAAAGCCGCTCGTCGCCCTCGTGGGCCGGCAGCAGCTTGGATCCGTTTCGGCACTGGAATATCACGTTGTTGTGGCTGATCATCGCCCCCTTGGGCGGACCCGTCGTACCGGATGTATAGACCAGGATCGCCAGATGCTCGGGTTTTCGCAGATCGATCCGCGCTGCCCACGCCTGCGGGTGGCTCCGCTCGTACTCCGCGCCGGCGGATAAAAACGCGTCGTAGCCGATCACCATCGGATCGGAGAAATCCCGCAGTCCCTTGGTGTCGAAGACGACGATCTTGATCAGGGAGGCCGTGCGCTCCCGCACGGCGAGGGCTTTGTCGAGCTGTTCCTCGTCCTCGACGAAGAGGAATTTCGACGTGGAATCGTTCACGACATATTCCACCTGAGCGGCCGCATCGGTGGGATAGATTCCCGCCGCGACGCCGGCAGCGCCGAGGATACCCATGTCGGCGATCATCCATTCCTTACCGTTGTTGGCCAGGATGCAGGCGCAGTCTCCCGGCTCGAACCCGAAGGATATCAGACCCAGGCCGGTATGCTTGGCCATCTCGCCGGCCTCGTGCCAAGTCATGGAGCGCCAGATGCCCAGGTCTTTCTCCCGCAGGATCACCTGTTCACGGCGCCGCTGCACGCCGTTCCAGAACATCTTGGGAATCGTATCGCCGGGCAGGCTGGGTGGCATTGGATTGGTCGCCATGGCATAGCCCTTAGATTCGGCCGTAATTTAATTTGGCCTTAATTCAAATTGGTCAGCGTTCGGCGTATTTTAACGCCAAGTCTTCTTCTTTTTCCAGCGCCTTTTTCCGCGGGCGCCGGCTTCCTTCATACCCAGATAGAACTCCTTGATGTCCTCTTTTTCCCGCAAGCGGTCGCAGGTGTCTTCCATCACGATCCTGCCAACCTCCAATACGTATCCGTAATCGGCCACGGAAAGCGCCATGCGCGCGTTTTGCTCGACCAGAAGAATCGTGGTTTCCTGCTCTCGATTCAGGCGCTGGATGATCTCGAAAATCTGCCCCACCAGGATCGGGGACAGCCCCAGTGACGGTTCGTCGAGCAGCATCAGCCGGGGCCGCGACATCATGGCCCGGCTGATGGCCAGCATCTGTTGCTCGCCGCCGGAAAGTTGTCCGGCGTGCTGCCGGCTCCTGGCCTCCAGCAGGGGGAAATAATCGTACACCAAGGCCATATCGTCTTGAATACCCGCTTTGTCCTTCCGCGTGTAGGCACCCATGATCAGATTTTCGTGCACCGTGAGGAAGGGAAAGACCTCGCGCCCTTCGGGAACGTGACTGATTCCCGCGCGCATGATGCGATCGGGACTCTGCTTCTGAATTTCGCGCCCCTCGAATACGACGGTGCCCTTTTGCGGATCCATGGCGCCGGATATGGTTTTGAGCAGAGTCGTCTTGCCCGCGCCGTTGGCCCCCAGCACCGTAACGATGCGGCCGGCTTCCACATCCAGGCTGATCCCGCGGATACCGGCGATGGGCCCGTAGTACGTTTCTATATTGCTGACTGACAGGATCGGATCGGCCACGTCATCCTCCCAGATAAGCCCGGATGACGTCGTCATTGCGCTGCACCTCTTGCGGTGAGCCTTGGGCGATGGTCCTGCCGTCGTTCATGGCGAGCACTCGGTCCGAAACCTCGGCGACGAGATTCATGTTGTGCTCGACCATCAGAATGGTGATACCCAGGTCCTTCTGGATGTCTTCGATCCAAAAGGCCATGTCTTCCGTTTCCTCGGGATTGAGACCGGAAGCGGGTTCGTCCAGCATCAATAGTTTTGGCTCCGTGCACAGGGCCCGGGCCAGCTCCACCACTTTGCATACGCCATAGGGCAGGTTCATGATCACCACTTCGCGATAATGCTGAAGATCGAGGAATTCGATGATTTGCTCCACCTTTTCCCGATGCTCGATTTCCATCCGTTGGACGCTGGGCAGGTGCAGCAGCTCCGAAAACAGGTTGGAGCGGCGGTGGACGTGCCGCCCCAACAACAGATTTTGCAGGACGGTGGCGTTTTGGAACAGCTCGATATTCTGGAAGGTGCGGGCGATGCCCAGGGCCGTGATGCGGTGGGGCGCGACGCGGCTGATGTCCGCGTCCCGGAATGTGACCCGGCCCTTTTTGGCCGTGTACATTCTGCTGATTAGATTGAAAACCGTGGTTTTGCCGGCGCCGTTGGGACCGATGATGCTGAATACCTGCCCCTCGCGCACCTCGAAGCTCACGTCATCCACCGCCTTGACGCCACCGAATTGGATGGCCAGGTTGTCGACACGGAAAAAAGTCATCTCACCCGGTCGGATTGCATGTAGGACTTCTGCCGCTTGAACGTGGCCTTTTTGTACAGGGGGAAATAGGCGAAGTAGGTCTTGATCTTCATCCAGCGGCCATAGAGCCCCAGGGGTTCGAAAATGATGAACAGCAAGAGGATCAGCCCGAAGACGCCGGGCTCCCATCCGGGCGCATCGGCCAAGATCTGCGGCAGATATCCCTTCAATATGGCGATCGCCTGGGGCAGTACGACCACAAAAATGGCGCCGAAGATAGCCCCGTGTATCGAGCCCAAACCGCCCACCACCACCAGCACCAGGAGTTCGATGGATTGAAAGATCGTAAAGGACTCGGGCGAGAGGAAGCCCAGCTTATGTGCAAAAAGCGCCCCCGCCATGCCCGTGATGCCCGCGCTGATGGCGAAGGCAATGGTCTTATACTTGGCCAGATGGATGCCCGTGGACTGGGCGGCGATTTCCGAATCGCGAATGGCCACCATGGCCCGCCCTGTCGGGGCGCGCAACAGGTTCAGCGAGCCCAGCACCACGGCGATCAGCAGCCCGGCGCTGAGGTAATAGAAATCGGCGCCGTCGCTGAATTCGTAACCGAACGCCACGATGGGTTCGACGATCATGCCCGTGTAGCCGTGGGTCACCGATTCCCATCGCGCCAGCACCTCCTCGATGATGAAGGCGAAGGCCAGGGTGGCGATGGCCAGATAAATTCCGGCCAATCGCAACGCCGGCAGACCCACGATGATGCCGACGATGGTCGTCACGATCGCCGCCGCAGGAAACGAAACCAGAAAGGAGTAACCCCGGGCCAGCAGCACCGCCTCGGTATAGGCGCCGATCCCCAGAAATGCCGCGTGGCCCAACGAAATCAGCCCCGTGTAGCCGGTGAGCAGCATCAGCCCAACACCCGCAGTGGCGAAAATGAGTAATTGGGTCAACTGCCCGATGTAGTAATCGTCCAGCACGGCAGGCGCCAACAGCAGCAGAGCCAGCAGCACCGTGTACCAGAAGGCTCCGCCGCTGTGCTTGATCAGGCGGATGTCCTGGAGGTAGTCCGTCTTGAATATGAAGTGCATTCGTCTATACCTTTTCCGGCTATACCTTTTCCGGCTATACCTTTTCCGTCTATACCTTTTTCCGGATCGCCGCGCCGAAGAGCCCCTGCGGCCGCAGGATCAGCACCACCAGCAGAACGATGTATGCGGCCACGTCCTTGAAGCCGGCGGGCAGATAGAATCCCGCTAAGGCTTCGATGATGCCGATGATCAGACCGCCGGCGATGGCGCCCGGAATGCTGCCGAATCCGCCCAGCACGGCGGCGGGAAATGCTTTCAGGCCGAAGAACCCCATGTTGGTGTCGATCAGCGTGATCGGGGCCAGCAGGATTCCCGCGACCGCAGCCACCGCCGCGCTGATGCCCCAGATCAGCGAAAATATGGAGCGCACCGGGATGCCCATGTAATACGCCGCCAGCTGGTTTTGCGAAGTAGCCTGCATGGCGACGCCCAGCCGCGTGTAACGGAAAAAGGCGAACAATATGGCGCACAGCAACACCGTTGCCAGAATGATGGAAAGGTGCTGCTCGCTGATGACGAGATTGCCCCCATCGCCCCGGAACAGGGCCAGCCCTTCGGAGGAAAACGGCGTGGCGATGGCATAGGTGCCCGTGCCCCAGCCGGGGATCAAGCTGGCGACGCTGCGCGCCACGTAGCCGATACCGATGGTCAGCATTACCAGGGCGAATTGGGGCTGACCGAGAACGGGCCGCAGCACCACCATATCCAGGAGATATCCGAACACCAGCAGGCAGCCGATGGCCAGCAGTGCGCCCAGCCAGTAGGGCAGGCCAAACAAGGCGATGAAGGTGTAAGCCGCGAAAGCGCCCAGCATCATCAATTCGCCCTGGGCGAAATTGATCACCTCCGTCGCCTTGTAGATCAGGACGAAGCCCAGGGCCACCAGGCCATAGATGCACCCGATGGATACCCCGTTGAGCACCAATTGCGAAATCAGGATCAATCTTCCCCCATCGTCGATTCCATGGCGGTCTACACGAAGGAACAACTCCTTGACGCCCCTCGACGGAGGCTGGTATTGGCTTGCAATAGCGAAAAGAAAGGCAACACGTCAACCCCCGCCGCGGGAGCCCTGGCTCTCGCCTGACACGTCGATGCCGGCGAACACACCATTCTTCTCTTGCACGATGCAGGTTCTGATGCGATCTGCCCCAGTAATGCGCCTCCGGCGTGTCCTTTCCTTACGCGATACGGGCTCTGCGGCGCCTCGCATCTGTTCATGCTTACGGTAGAGGCCACCTCCCCGCACGATGATCCTTGCTTACTGACTGTCTTCGACTGTCTTCTGTGAACTCAGGGGCACCGCCCGCCCGCACCGGGTACGCTCCTTCTCCAGACCTCATTCTCCAGATTAAGGGAGGAACTGCGTCACCGTTTGGTCAATAAAAGCGATTATCCGCTTTCCGCCGTGAACGCCGTGATCCGCACCGTAGATTTGAGGGACGTGGCGTTCATCACATCAGCGGAACGTGAATCGCTGAACGAGATTAACCGCTACAACCCGCTCCGGTTCAACTTCGTGCTCAAGCTCGCGGTGCGGCCTGCGCAATCTGACCGGCGATCACCCCCCGCGGGTGTACGCATCACCGATCCCATTCGACGGATCATTGTTGATGAATAAAATGGAATTGAGAGATAATTAAGGCATACATATGTTTATATCATCCAATTTATAGTATAATTTAAAATATATTTTACAAATAATGGAATTTTCCAGGATTTTTTGCGTTATATGCATTAGTGACATCGATCAGCCGCGCACCAACTGGGCCACGATGCTCATCAATGACAGCCAGACGACCGTTGTGCGGACGGCCGAAATTTTCGGCCACCCGCGAATCGAAAAGGTCATGTTCGAGGAGACCAATATTTCAGGGGCGTATCAGCCGTCGATTCCGGCCACAGAGATCAATGGGCAGGCGATAGCGTAGATGTGGCCGGCGGTGTATGGCCCGTCAGAACTCGCAATCTTTCATAGACTAAGAAAATGAGCGCGGAATTTAGAAATTCAATCAGATTCGGCACCGAAAAAATCAGGTTTTCAATGGTCGGGTTACCCGCAAAATTATTTGAACTGAAAAATATCTCGGCAGATGGCGTGGGATTCCTCTCGAACTTTGAATTGGATGTGGGGTCGAAAATTGGAATCGTAGTGTCGCCTACCCAGGTACTTGCGATCCCTGTGATCATACGCCATTGCGGCATGGCTCTGTTCGATGAGAGATTGCTGGCCTATATGTACGGTATCGGAGGAGAATTTGACGTGTTTCCTGGTATTGAGGAATCCGAGCAAAATAAAACGAAGGAGGTCTTTCGGGGAATTTTGTTGGGAGAATTGGGAGAGGAGACGTCAATGATATTCGAGGCCGCAAATGAAAGAACAGACGATGCCACGTCGCCGGATACCTTACAAAACTAAAGGCCGGCACATTCATCGCTCGAAGATGAGAAAAGTGCGCACCTCGATACTTTCACGCACCGGAGCGTCAGGACTTTGATCGGGCAACCGGAAAGCGCCGTGTGGCGTAAACCTGGCCCGCCCGTCGTCCAGGCTGTCCCAGCCCTTGATCAGCAGCACTTCCTCCCGCTCCATGCGCGGTACCCAGTACCAGCGCTGCTCCGCGCCGTGGGCCAACTGGTAAATCTCGCCGACACGGTCCGGGAAGATTTGGTCGGTGGCGATCAGGTCCTGCGGCTCGATGCTTTCCGCGCCTGCCACGGCCAACGGCGTGCGCTGCACGGGGCCGGTGATCGGGCGCCAGACATTGATTTGCACGATTCGCCCGCCGGAACTGAGAATGCGATCCGTTTCCTCTTGGCCCAGGATGTCGCGGGCGCGGATGGGGCCGGACGCGACCGTGTAGTCGACGTGTACCCGGTTCGCCGGACCGCGCAAACCATCACGGTTGGCGGCACCGGACTCCGCATCGGAGCGGCGTGTGCGATCGAACACCACAACGCGATCCGCGCCGACCGCCTCCTTCAACAGCACCTGGATCTCCCGCTCGTAGACTTCATCGACCATCTCGTCATCGTAAAGGTCGTCCACCGCCGTCTCATGCCGGCGCAATTGGAATCCTTGGCGCTCCAGGGACAGGCTGTCCGCCATAGGCCGCATATCGCGGATGGCCGCCATGTGCTCCTCGCTCTCGAAGAAAATCTTTGGCGGGCCACCGGTCAGCGCGGAACTGTGGAAGTAAGGCTTGGTGGCTTGCCGCACAATGAAGGTCAGCGGCGCTTGAACGTCCCAGGCCGCCTCTCGCGTTTCCGGTGCGGCCTCGTCAACGAGGGATTTCGAAAGAGTCATGGGGACCGATTCCTTTTTGGCCGGTGTTTGAAGATTGGGCGGTGATACACCATTATTGATGGAATTCCCAAGGGCGGCAAGGGCCGCCGGTAAAGTTCCCCACCCCGCCCTGCGGCACCGTTGCGAAGTCTCCCGGTGCTCCCCTCCCCACTTCATGGAGTGGGGAACGGCATTGGTAAAACTCCCCCTTCCAAGATTCAAGGGGGAAGGGTGTGAGGACATGCAGAAACCGCGCAGTGTACTCGCTTTTCGGCATGCAGTATCATGGCCGATATCCTGGGAAATCCAAGGAGTACGGCGCTACCTTGATTGGTCTATTTTCCGCCTGACGGCGATACCTGCCAGGCCCCGCAAAGCGAACGGAATCATCAATACCGAGGCATGCGGTTCGACTGGAGGCACCACATGTTGCAACAGGCAATCGATTTTCGCGACGAAAGCGAAGCGCTCTTTGCGCTGCTCGACCCGCTGAGCGATACAGACTGGTCACGAAAGACCCAGTTCAAAAATTGGACGATCAACGATGTCGTCGCTCATTTGCACATCTGGAATCATGCCGCCGATCTTTCCCTGAGAGACAACAATGCCTTCATGGAATTCGTGGCCCAATTCAAGTTGGCCATGAAGCAGGGGGACGGGCATTTGAGATTTACGCATACCTGGCTGCATGGAACGAAAAACCGGGAATTGCTGCGGAACTGGCGCGAATTCTATCTGGAGATGTCGGACCGGTTTGCCGCCGCTGATCCCCGCATGAGGGTGAATTGGGTGGGTCCCGGCATGAGTGTTCGATCGAGCATTTCCGCCCGGCTGATGGAGACCTGGGCCCACGGTCAGGAGATCTACGATCTGATCGGAGCGCAGCGCACCCACACCGACCGCATCAAGCACATCGCCACGATCGGCGTGAAGACCTTCGGTTGGACGTTCATCAACCGCAAGCTCGAGCCGCCCGGGCCGCCGCCCTACGTACGGCTGACGGCGCCCTCCGGGGACATCTGGGAGTGGAACGAGCCGAGCGAGACCGAGTGCGTAACCGGCGATGCGGTCGTGCCGGGGAGGTCGGTCTACTTGATCGATATCTTGGGAGGGAAGGGGGGAAGCTGCAATACTCTGCAGGTCGAGACGGCGCGATGGGGGGACGTTAACGATGATGGCACCTCCAATAACCCCGATGGCCCCCCCAATGCAATGGATATCATGTTCGTGATCGACAAAATCAAGCAGATCCCCGGAGCGCATCCCCACTGGGAGACTCAACTAGGTGCAGGAAGCCCGAATTCGAAGACACCTGTTAATGTAGTGGATCTGGCGCTCGTCATCGATGCCGTGAGAGTAGAACCCGAGCTACAGTATCGGTATATCCCTGAGGGCTGTCAGTAGTTGAGATCGAGACGCGACTCGCATTTTGGAATGAAACAACTCCGTTTCAAGTGGAGTTAATCAGATACAAGGGAGACCTTCTCATGAAGAAGCACTTACGGTTAACAATCTGTTTTGCGTTATGCTCGTCGTTCGCGAGCGGCGCAAGCGCTGCGACACTGTACGCGAAAGTCGGCGGTTCAGGCGATTGCACAACGTGGGCGAAAGAATGCACCCTGCCGATAGCGATCACGAACGCGACGAACGGCGATCAGATCTGGGTTCAGCAGGGGACGTACAGCCCGATCTCGTTGAAAAACGGCGTTAAGATCATTGGAGGATTTGACGGCACCGAGACGAGCGCGTCTCAGAGTGATCCGGTGGCGAACGAGACGATTCTCGACGGTGGAGGCACCGACCAAGTGGTGTTTAGCAGTAACGATGCTGTGTCTACAGTCCTTCGTGGTTTTACGATAAGCAACGGCTGGGACTCGGGGATGGACGGAGGTGGGGGCGCCGTGCTGGAGGACAGCAGCGCGCTATTCGTTCAGTGCGTGTTCAAGAATAACCTCGCAGCCTACTTCGGTGGAGCTGTTGTGGTTCGTGGGGCGAGCTCCGCTCAGTTCATCAACTGCACATTCTACGACAACGGTACCGACGGCGGGACTCCGAGCGACAACACCGACGACAAACCGCTTGGTGGAGGTGCGGTGTACGTCTACAGCGGCACACCGACGTTCACGAACTGCCTTTTCTACAACAACGTCGCGGGAGAGGGCGCAGCGATTCTTGTCAACTTCGGCGCACCGACGCTGACGAATTGCACGGTTGCAGATAATCGGGCGACAATCGGAAGCGGCGGCGGTATCTTTGACGAAGAGGCCACCGCGCAGATCCGCAACAGTATCGTGTGGAACAACAGCGCGGTTCGTGGCGGAGATCAGATCTATACTCGAGGATCTGGCACGCCCGTGACCTATAGCGATATTCAGGGCGGATGGTCAGGAACCGGAAACATCAATTCTGATCCACTCTTTACGAACTCAGCCAACGGAGACTACACGATCGGGCAAAGTTCGCCCTGCATGAACGCTGCGAACAATACCGATCTCCCAGCCGACGTGGGAGATCTCGACTGGGATTCGAACACTGCGGAGGACGTTCCCTATGACCTAGCCGGGGGCGCCCGCACAAGTTGCACGGACCTCGACATGGGCGCTTACGAGTGGCAGGATACGGGCCCTGTGCGTGCTTGCTGCTATGGCCCCACGGGCTGTGCAGACGTCACCCAATGTGAATGCGACGTGCTAAATGGAGCCTGGGATCCCCGTTGGCCATGTTTCCGTGTGAATTGCGACAGCACAGAGTAGCGGCCTAGTCGGAGCAAGAGGCCTGCGATGCAAGGTTAGTAGTTTCAGCGTTTCACGCTTCGGGGGTGTTCGCACCGCAACCGTCAACGTGGGGTCGCCCGGCGCAAGAGCTGGGCGGCCTCGCCATTGACGGCAAGTGCGTGGATTGCACGACTAGATGTTCTTCTCGATTGTGCAGACTCGCAACCCAGGTGGCAACTCAGTTCAAGGTTCTTAGCAAGCACCATCCATCCTCTCGTCCATGCTCGATCTCAACAAGATCTACTGCATGGATGCGCGCGA
>JACZRV010000127.1 GCA_022574555.1 SAR324 cluster bacterium | reverse complement strand
AAGGCCGCCCGCACGGCCCGCACCGGATCGTCCTCGTGGGCCGTGGGAATGCCGAAGAGGGCCAGCACCTCGTCGCCGACGAATTGGCTGACGATCCCCCCGTGAGATTCGACGATCTCCACCGCCCGATCCTTCAGGCGGCGCATCAGCCCCTGCACCTCCTCGGGATCGAGGCGCTCGTTCATGGCCGTGTAGCCCGATAGGTCGGAGAAGAGGACCGTGGCCTGGCGGCGTTCGCCTTCCGGGACCGTAGCGGGGGGTGCTTTGGATGTTGGTGTGACCAATTTGGAAAGGTCGTGCCCGCACTCGCCGCAAAATTCACTCCCGGGGTCCAGTTCTGCCCGGCAGCTTGGACATTTTTCGACGAGCGGTGTCCCGCACTTGTTGCAGAACTTCCGGGCTTCAGGGTTTTCGTGCTGGCACTTCGGGCATTTCATGGCCTGGCCCCGATAAGGTTGCCGATTGGTGTGGCCATCGGATCCACAAAACTTACAGAGGCGGGGGTGGTGCGGTCAAGCGGTGCAACTGAGTTCAGCCCTTCGTCTTTCTCGCGCCGTACGTGGATGGACCGCCAGGCACTTGACCTCATTCCGGCATGTGGTAATCACCGTGGACCCCTTGGCAAGCTCCCAGTCAAGCGATCCAATGTCAGCAAGACAAGGGTCGCGGTGATTGCTAATCACCCAAGTTGCAGGAGTAATATTGGAGTATTACTCTCCCAGCCAATCACCGGGCGCCCCTGGGAAGGCTTGCACTGAGTCAGGGGGACGGAATTTGCCGGTGGGTCGCGTCATCACGGCCTTGATTATCGAGCGGGATGTCCATCGACTCACAGGTGTAGTGGAGCGGATCGATGACGGAGCGAGAGCAACCAGCAGACGGGATCGGCGTGTCGGACTTGTTTTCCTTGCGCGGCAAGACGGCGCTGGTGACGGGCGGCTCCCGTGGCATCGGGCTGATGATTGCCCGCGGGCTCGTGGAAGCCGGTGTGAAGGTTTACATCTCCTCGCGCAAAAAAGAGGTGTGCGATGGGGCCGCCGAGGCGCTTTCGCGGGTGGGCTCGTGCATCTCCCTGCCGGCGGACCTCTCGACGGAGGCAGGCTGGACGGCCTTGGTGGCCGAACTCGAGGCGAGAGAGCCGGCGCTGCATATCCTGATCAACAACGCCGGCACCAACTGGGGCGCCGAGGTGGACGAATTTCCGGCGGAAGCCTTCGACAAGGTGCTGAGCCTCAACGTGAAGGCCATCTTCATGCTCACCCGCGACCTGTTGCCCCTGCTGAAAGCCGCGGGCTCCCCGCAAGACCCGGCGCGAGTGATCAATATCGGCTCCATTGACGGGTTCAAGGTGCCCTTCGTGAACAACTTCGCCTATTCGGCCAGCAAGGCGGCGGTGCATCATTTGACGCGGGTACTGGCTGTGCAGTTGGGCGGCCGGCACATCACGGTCAACGCCATCGCGCCCGGCCCGTTTGAAACCAAAATGACCGAGTGGATGCTCGACAACTACCGCGACCGGATCGTCGAGGCCTGTCCCCTGGGCCGCATAGGCGTGCCGTCGGACATGGCGGGCACGGCAATCTTTCTCGCCTCCCGCGCGGGAGCTTACCTCAACGGAACGGTGATTCCGGTGGACGGAGGACTCTCCTGCCGGTAATCTTCGACCGCCGAGAGGCGGCACTATCGATGTTACCGGAGATACAGGGTTACCGGAGACACAGGGTTACCGGAGACACAGGGTTACCGGAGACACAGGGTTACCGGAGATACTGCCAACACCGTAGCATGGCTCAAGGCCGCCGCTGCGGAGGATGCGATCCTGAGAACCCCCAGACCCGCCGAGTCTCGCACCTTCATGAACGAAGAATTCAGGCGCACGTTGAGCGAATTTCTCGACGCCCCGCTTAATGAAGAATTATCCGGTCGGGCCCTCGAATTCAAGCCGTGCTTCGGTGCAGTTGCGGGCTATATCGATGGAAAAATATTCGTGTCCTGCGGAAACTTCGGCTTGGCCCTCAAGCTGCCCCTCGGGCCGCGTACCGAGCTGCTGCAGCGCAAAGGCGGAACGCCCCTGAGGTACTTCCCCAAGGGCCACGTCAAGAAGGAGTATGTGGTGATTCCGCAGCGGATTCTGGACGACGGGCGGACGTTCCGCGGGCTCGTGCGGCAGAGCGTGGAATACGTGCGCGCTGCGGCGCATTGAGTTCCGGCTGGGCCGCGGCGGACTTGTCAGAACTAGGGCCTGGACTCGTAGCCGGAGCAGGCGAACGACAGGCATGATATGGATTCCGCGTCAAATATGTAGTAACGGAGGTTCGGGGAGTCGCTCTGGCCGTATTGGCGGCTCCATCTGGGAAATGTCGGATCATTAAGTTATTGAGGAGCACTATTATGAAAATGACCAGACTTTGGCTCGGTCTGTTGCTGGCAGGCGCAATTTCGCTGGGTGCTGCTTTCAGCCAGGATGCACGGGCTGCGGAGTACAAACCCAAGGCGGACGTGAAGTCTCTGGTGGATGTGCCGCTCGTCGGCGTTGAGGGCCAGACGGTAGTCATCAAGCATGTCACGTTTCCGCCTGGATACGAGGGCGGAAGGCATTTCCACCCCGGAGCGGTCTTTGTCTACGTCCTCGAGGGCGAGCTCACGATCGAGACTATGGACGGGACGTATACGATTCCCGCGGGGGATGTGTACCAGGAGGTGCCGCAAATGGTGATGTGGGCCAAGAACGTGAGCGCGAGTCAGCCCACCAAAATAGTCATCTTTCAGGTGGGCGAATCGGGCAAGCCCATGATGATCAAAGCCCAATAATTTTCAAATCGAAGTAGGCCGGTAACCTGGCTCATCCCCCCACTGACCGCCGGCGTCGGACGTTAGGCCAGTTCGGCGCGCACCAGTGCGGCGCCCGCGGCCATGGCGCAGAGCTTGCCGAAGGCCACATCCCGCGGCAGGTATTTCATGCCACAGTCCGGCGCGACGACGACCCGTTCCGCAGGCACATGCTGCAATGCCCGGCGGATGCGCCGGGCCACCGTCTCCGGGGTTTCCACCGCCGTGTCGGAGAGGTCCAGCACTCCCACCAGAAAGGTTTTGCCCGGCAGTTCGCGCAGCACACTGCAGTCCAGTCCCGATTGGGCGGTTTCGATGGATATCTGGTCACAGGGAGTTTGGGCCAATTCCGGCAGAAACGAATAGCCCGAGGGCCGTTCCACAACCAACTGGGCGTAGCCGAAGCAGATGTGGACGCAGGTCGGCCCGTCCGCACCCTCCAACGCGCGGTTGAGCGCCTCCACGCCGTATTCCCGCGCCTTGTCCGGCTGGGCCTGCATGTAGGGTTCGTCCACCTGCACCAGGTCCGCGCCCGCGGCAAACAGATCGCGGATTTCCGCGTTTACTGCGGCGGCATAGTCCAGGGCCATGGCCCGCTCATCCCCGTAGAAATCGTCCTGGGCCAGCCGGGCCATGGTGAACGGCCCGGGTAGGGTGATCTTGATGCGGCGATCGGTATTAGCGCGCAGAAATTGCACATCGCGCACCTGCACGGGATGATTTCGGCGGATGGGTGCCGTCACTCGCGGCACCAGGCTCAATTCGCCCCTGCGGTTGAGCGCCTGGCCCGGGTGTACCAGGTCGATCCCGTCCAACGCCGTGGCGAAGCGGTTGAAATAGCTCTCCCGCCGAATTTCGCCATCGGAAACGATATCCAGCCCGGCCCGCTCCTGATCGCGAATGGCCACGATGGTGGCGTCATCCTGAGCCTCCTGCAGCAAGGGTTCGGGAATTCGCCACAAGGATTTCTCCAGCACCCGCGGCACCATCTTGGAGAGCCGGGCCCTGTCGATCAGCCAGTCCGGCTGAGGATAACTGCCCACGATGGTCACGGGCAAAAGACGATCGTTCATGGATTCACGTGGTGGGAAAGGGACCGTATTGATGTTCTTACGAGTCGAGGTCATGGGTGCGGAAAACAGCGCTGGCCCGGTACGCCCAGGTGGCCGCCGGGACGGGGAATTATGGCGCAGATTAACAGATGGTTGCAGGGGAACTCCAGAGGCACGGCAGCCCCGGTGATGGCGATCAATGCAATAATAACCAGAAGTCTGTGCGTTGAGGCCACCGAGGCGGCGAGAATCATGCACAATTGGCCAATTCCCACTGTGACAGCGCAAAGTTCGGAGAATTTGCGAAGAATGTTCGCTATTTGCGAATGATTCTTTCCATCGCTGTGCTTTCGCGCAATCGTGAATTTATGGGCCGCTAAGGCATTCGCTGGGCACCGGAACACGGTGTAACAGGGTGTGCTAAGCATCCGCGAAACGGCATTTGGCCGTTTCAGCCACTGTGGCCGCCATGCCGCTTGGGTAATGGGTGGTGTGGGGTCGCGGGCCGTTGCCCGCCAGCGGGCTCGCAACGGCAAGGAATTCGGCGTACCCGCCAACGTCGAATCGCCCGAATCTCTGGATATGGCAGCGGGGGATCTGCCGCGAAAGGAATCGCTCGAGCGGTTGGGCACCGGGTTCTATCTCAATCACCTGTGGTACTGCAATATTCCGGACCGCAACGACTGCCGCATCACCGGCATGACCCGCTTCGCCGCGTTCTGGGTCGAGGGGGGCGAGATCATGGCGCCGATCAACCCCATGCGTTTCGACGAGAGCCTCTGCCGGATGCTGGGCGAGCAACTGATCGGGCTCACCAAAGAGCGCGAATTCCTGTTCGATACCGGCACCTGTTTTCAGCGCTCCACCGGCAGTATGCACTTGCCCGGTGCACTAATCGAGGACTTTACGTTCACGCTTTGGCCGGTGCGAGAAAACCGCCGCACTCGTTACCTCCAATCTCCTATTGAATACCGTGTACACTTAATCCGAGCGCCAACTTATGTTGGGGGGACGGACACAAATGGAATAGGGAGCCCTCAGCGCAGCACCCGATTGACAGAGACCACCAGGATTGATCGAATCCAAGTAGCGTATTCAAGAGATATCCTTTTACTGGCCGATATTCCGAAGGGAACACCGTCCGGCTGCCGTCCTCATCGCCGATCCCCAGTCACCCGGTTCCGGAGTGCAACCAATGGCCATCACCGATCTATCCCAACTGCGTGCATTATACGGCGAGCCCATCAAGCGGGCGCGCGATAAGGTGCTGTCCCGATTGGACCGCCATTGCCGCGATTTCATCGCCATCTCGCCGTTTTGTGTGCTGAGTACCGCCAGCGCCGACGGCCGGGCCGATGCCTCGCCGCGGGGAGATGGGCCAGGATTCGTCGCCGTGCTGGATGACAGCACCCTGCTCCTGCCCGACCGGCCGGGCAACAAACGGGTCGATTCCATGCAAAACATTCTGGAGAATCCCCACGTGGGGCTGCTTTTTTTCGTGCCGGGCATGAACGAGACCCTGCGGGTCAACGGCCGGGCGCGCATAGTGACCGGCGATGATCTGCTTAAAACGTCTGCGGTCAACGGCAAGATACCGCGCAGCGGCCTGCTGGTGGAGGTCGAAGAGGCCTTTTTGCACTGCGCCAAGGCGTTGATACGCTCAAAATTGTGGGATCCAGCCATCCAGATCGATCGCTCGACCTTTCCGGCCTATGGACGCATGCTGGCGGATCAGATGGAGGGGTTGGACGGGGAGGAGACAGAGCGATCCGTCCAGGAAGGTTACCGGAATCGGTTGTACTAGCGATCGCATCCGGGCGGGCGGCTCCAATATCAGACCCGGGGCCGCCGCTTTCGTCTCCCTCATTTACCGGCAACGAACCGAAAATCTTGCGCGCTAAGCGATCGCATGTCCGTGGTGCTGATGAGCTGCGGCGAGGACGGCTGAGAATCCCCAGAACCAAGTGCAGCGGGTCCCGAGAGCCTCTCCAAGCCGTGGTAAGTTTTCGGAATGAGCGTGGGCACCGGGTGTAGAAGCGTCAGAACGTGTAGACCAGGGTGACCGAGGCGATGGTGTCGGTGTGATCCACGCCTTTGGGCGCTTTGGAGTTTTGACCACCTCGAAGGCGAAACGGCCGCGACGCGTTCATCAGGCGGCAGATCGCTCCGCCCACCGGATAATAGACGCCGGGATGGAGGCGGGCGCGGCTACGGAATAGGCCAGCCAGGGATGAAGCAAAGTAGTGAGCGTTGATTTCATCCCATGAACCCTATCTGCCCCGGATGAGGAAGGTTGATGAAATCAAAACAGATGAGGTTTTCGGTAGGGACAGGATGAGACGACAATGGGGTGCACCTCAAAAAGAAATTTTCTTTCACTAGTAAAAGTTTTATGGTTAAAGCGAATTGGGGAGTGGATCGGGAGCAGTGACCAGACCTGATGGTGGGCCATGAAAGTTGCATGCATCGGCGGCGGACCTGGCGGGCTCAATTGTGCGATTCAAATCAAGCGCGCCGACCCCACGCGCGAGGTAACGGTTTACGAGCGCAATGCGAGGGATGATACCTATGGTTGGGGGATAGTTCTGTCCGATCAAACCTCCCAGGTGCTCAGGGAGGCCGACCGGGAGACCCATACACGGATCGCCGTAAAGCTCGTCCACTGGGACGATATCGAAATACATTTCATGGGCCGTTGTATTCGATCGACCGGCCACGGGTTCAGTGGAATGGGCCGCAGGTCCCTGCTCGAAGTGCTCTACCGCCGATCGGAGGAGTTGGGCGTCCGGCTGAAATTCAATGCCAGCGTCGATGTGGAAGAGCTGGCCGCTCAGGCCGATCTGGTCGTGGCCGCCGACGGTATCTACAGTCAGGTTCGCGCCAAGTTTGCCCACATCTTTCAACCCGATATCGAACAAAGACACTGCAAATACGTTTGGCTCGGCGTCGAAAAGCCATTCGAAGCATTTACGTTCATTTTTGAAGAATTTAACGGTGGTTGGTTTCAAGCCCATACCTACCGCTTCGACCAGAATTGGAGCACGTTCATCGTGGAATGCGATGAGCGCACCTGGTTGGATGCCGGCCTGGATCGCATGGACAGGCCGCAATGCATGGCGCTTTTCCAACGATTATTCGGCAAATATCTGGACGGGAAGCCGCTGATCGAGACCCCGCGTGAGGGGACGGGATCGATCGATTGGCAAAACTTTATGCGGGTCAACAATGCCCGTTGGTATCATCGGAACATCGTCCTACTCGGCGATGCCGCGCATACCGCACATTTTTCGATCGGTTCCGGCACGAAGCTCGCCATCGAGGACGGCATTGCGCTGGCTCAAGCCCTCGAAGAGCACTGGATATTGGACCAGGCTTTGGAGTCGTACGAGCAGAACCGCAGGATCGAAGTTCTGCGCATCCAAAATGCCGCACGGAACAGCATGGAGTGGTTTGAAAACGTGCGTCTTAAATCCCGGTTGGAACCCGAGCAATTTGCCTACAGCCTTCTCACTCGTAGCCAACGGGTGGATCATGAAAACCTGCGGCTGCGCGACCCGCAATATTTGGAGAAGCTGGAAGAATGGTTCCTCGAACGGGAGTGCGGCCTGAGGGTCGATGGCCATCGGCCTCCCACGCCGATGTTCGTCCCGTTTCGGCTAAGAAGCATGAACCTGGTCAATCGTGTCGTGGTCTCGCCGATGGCCATGTACAGCGCCGATGACGGCCTGGTGAGCGACTTCCACCTGGTGCATTTGGGCAGCCGGGCCATGGGAGGGGCCGGCTTGATCTTCACGGAAATGACCTGCGTCTCGCCGGAAGGCCGCATTACTCCAGGTTGCGCCGGAATGTACAATGAGGCTCATGTTACCGCCTGGAAGCGCATCGTGGGCTTTATCCATGACAACAGTCCGGCCCAAGTGGCGTTGCAATTGGGTCACTCCGGCCCCAAGGGCTCTACCAAGCTGGGATGGGAAGGTATGGACGAACCACTGGAGGCAGACAACTGGCCGGTGATGGGCCCGTCGCCCCTGCCCTGGAGTCCCCAAAACTCCGTGCCGATCGAAATGGCCCCCTCCGACATGAGGCGGGTGCGGAACGAGTTCGTCCGTGCGGCAGAGATGGGTCAGGAGGCCGGATTTGACATGCTGGAACTCCATTGTGCCCACGGGTACTTGCTCTCCAGTTTCATCACTCCCATCAGCAACCAACGCAACGACAGCTATGGCGGTTGCCTGGAAAACCGGCTCCGTTTTCCCCTGGAGGTTTTCGATGCCATCCGCGCGGTTTGGCCGGAGAACAAGCCCATGTCCGTGCGCATCTCGGCCACGGACTGGGTGGAGGGTGGCATCGACGTCGACGATGCTGTGGAAATTGCGCGGCTTTTCAAGGAACACGGCGTGGATCTTGTCGACGTATCCACTGGCCAAACCTCCATAGAAGCGCGTCCGATCTATGGCCGAATGTTTCAGACACCGTTCAGCGACCGCATCCGCGGCGAGATCAAGGTGCCCACGATAGCTGTGGGAAACATCTACGATGTGAACCACGTCAATAGTATCATCATGGCAGGGCGGGCCGACTTGTGTGCATTGGCACGACCCCATCTATCCAATCCCTCATGGACTCAGCATGTCGCTGCAACGTTGGGATATGAGGATCAATATTGGCCTAGCCAGTACCTGAGTGGAAAGCAGCAGCTTTATACGCTGAAGGAAAGGGAACAGGCCATGCAGGGTGCCAAATAGCATGGCGATCCGAAATCCCGTCCCCCAACCGGAAGGGATCGGTGCGCGCGGCACCGTGCCCGAAGGCCGGCCACTTGAACAGATGCATGCAGTGGTCACCGGCGGCGGTCGGGGCATCGGCGCCGCCATTGCGTGGGAACTTGCAGCCCTGGGCGCACGGCTGACACTAATGGGGCGGCAACGCGCTCGGCTGGAGGCCACCGGCGATCGCCTGCGTGAGGCGCACGGAGTTGATTACCAGGCCATTCCCGTGGACGTTACCGACCCCACAGCGGTGAGCCGGGCCTTCGCCGAGTCGGCCCGGTCAATGGGCGCCCCAAGCATTCTCGTGAACAACGCCGGCGCCGCTCTCAGCGCGCCTTTGGTAAAAACGGACGATGACCTGTGGGGTCAGATGATCAACGTGAACCTCACAGGTCCTTTTCTGTGCTGCCGCGCGGTGTTGCCGGAAATGCTGGCGGCCAAGTTTGGCCGAATCGTGAACTTGGCCAGCACGGCAGGGCTGCGGGGATATGCCTATGTGAGCGCCTACTGTGCTTCCAAACACGGCCTGATCGGGTTGACCCGGTCGTTGGCTCTGGAAACGGCGACTTCCGGCGTTACTGTCAACGCGGTCTGCCCCGGTTATACCGATACCGATCTGGTCTCGAACGCGATCGACAACATCGCGGCGAAATCGAGCTGCACGCAGGAAGAGGCGCTCGCCGGCCTGGTGCGGTTCAATCCGCAGGGCAGGCTGATCCGGCCCGAGGAGGTGGCTCGCTCGGTCGGCTGGCTGTGCCTCCCGGGTCAAGGCGCCGTTACCGGACAATCCCTGATTATTGCTGGTGGAGAAGTAATGTGAGCATGAATTTAGAAACCAACACGGCACGACGCCCTTCGGTCACGCAATTGATGCCGGGGCACGAAGGAGGCACATTGGAGCGGCGCACCCGCCGGGACTTGCTGACGTGTGCGGGCCTGATCGAAGCAACGTTGCGTGCCAACCTGCGCCGGAGGTTCGGCACCACGTTGCCTTGCCTGGATCTAATGTCCGAGCTCTCCCGGGCGCCGAATGGCCTGACCATGGGTGAGCTATCCAAAAGCCTTTCGGTCTCCAACGCGAAAGTGACGATGGTAGTGGAGCGCTTGGTACAGGAGGGATTCGTCGTGCGCGAGGCCTCGACTACGGACAGGCGAAGCCTCTACGCCCGTCTGACGGATGAAGGCCGCAGAGCTACGCAGACGATGCTGGGTGAATTCGATTGGTGGCTCGCCAACCTGTTCTCGGGCTTGTTCCCGAGTGAATTGGGGCTGCTCTCGGACGCGCTCGCCTCTCTGAAGTCCTCGCTAGCCGGCAAGTTCGCGGCGCCCAATGATGGCCCTGCAAGCGCTGAGAGTTCCAGCACCTTGAACGCCGGTGCGGATGGTGCCACCGATTGCGGCTGGGTATGAAATTCTCGGCCAAGTGACGGATATCTCACTTATTTTGTCGCTGGACCATGGGAGACGAGATTGATGCGTATTCTGCAACCGAAGGGCTGGCCCCGGCCGAAGGGTTTTTCCAATGGGATTTTGGCAGAGGGCAAGACGATTTTTGTGGCGGGCCAAATTGGCTGGAACCGGAAGGAACAAATGGTCAGCAACGACTTCGTCGAGCAGACCTCCCAAGTGCTGAAGAACATCGTCGATATATTGGAAGAAGGGGGTGCCAAGCCCCAACATCTGACGCGTCTGACCTGGTACATTACCCACATGCCCGATTACCTGAACAACCTGCGTGAAATCGGCAAAGTATACAGCGAGGTCATAGGACGCCACTACCCGGTCATGACACTGGTGATGGTAGCCGGACTGGCGGAGCAGGACGCAAAGGTAGAAATCGAGGCCACGGCGGTTATCCCCAACTGATCTGAAAACCTGCGATTTTCAACAAGGTAATGGGATCGGCATTTCCGCGGTCTTGCTCATCACCCATATCCCGTTCAAGCGGGAGGCGCGAAAAGCCCGGCGCCGCACCGGACCGGAGGAGCACTAAACACTGTGCAATTCGGCCTTATCCCGTCGCTCATCATAGGAATTGCTGATTGGCAACCGTGATCCGCCAGGGAGCGACACGACTATTTCTTCGACGCAATATACAACGCCTGGGCGGTGTGGTGGTGCAATTCGCCCGTTACAAGTAGATCAAAGGCACTCCCGTACAATATCTCGTGGACGACTTCATGTCGTGGGCGTCGAAATACCAGCCGCCGAGTCAGGCGCCGCCAGTGGCGGGGTGATGGCGTGGACGCCGAAGTATCGGCCGATGAGCCGGGCGGTGGCGAGGTACTTCAGTAATTGAAGAGAGGGTGCCGTGCTTGTTGTTCAGCGAAGACGGATTAGGAAGTGTGTGGGCTGACCATAATTGTTACAGACGACACCTAATAACTCATGCTCTATGTCTTCTAATTGACCTAATTTACTCGCCCATTTCCCATTTTCGCGTTGGATAGCAACATGCTTGACGTCGTTTCCAATGGTGTAGAAAGCCACTTTTCCCACACCAGCTTCGAGTGACCCATCATAGCATGGTTGGTAACCTAGAATTTGGAATGCTTTAATAAATGCTGATACGGATTCGTTATATGGGACTTCTTCAGGCCAATAGTAATCGTTAGCAGGCCACCACCATTTCGTATTGTCATCTGCTGATGAATGCTATGCAATTATACCCTATATCCGGCAGACTAGTTACTTCAAAATTCTCGCTGGATAAGTTGGGGAATGTAAGTAATATTTTCTGGTAGTCATCTGATATGGCCAATTTCACGCCCCCATCGCAGCCAATCATCCCTCATCTTCTCTAGGTTCCCTTTGCTGTTCGGGTCGACGGGGTCGGTACCAGTTATAGCATGCAGCGCCCAGTACCAATGATCGACCTTTTGTTGCAATTTCCTGAGAATGAGGGGAATCACACTCGGCCCCATCCCAATGATTTCTTGGTATGCTGGAGAGGTGCATATTTGGGTGACAGACGATACAAATGGTGAAACTTCAGATTTCCATCTTTCAACCAGCAATGCAAACTTCTTCATATGCCAATTGTCGTGAGCTTCTGATGCGGCCATCAATTTCTCGATCAGGAATTGTTGGACGGGGCTCCATGCTTCCCAAGCTGCTCGCTCGTCAATTAGGTATGTGGGAGGCCTATGTGGCATCGGGAAATGTGGATTATAGATAGAGTCTGGCGACTGCGACTTCTCATAATTTTTTAGATTCTCAAGCATTGGGGGGTACTCTTTCTGGCCCAAGTATCGTTTCAGATTTTGCCAAAAGCCAGTGTCCGATAGACCGCGCCACTTGAGCATTCAATACTACTCCCATTTGCATGGCCCTCCTCACGCCAAGATTTTGTGGCTGAATTTCTTGAAGAGTCCCTGGGGGCTGGTCTTCTTGTTGCGCTAATTCCGTGACGTCGGGCATTTCGCTGTGGTCAACAAAAAAATGTATTATAACGTCGCCTTTCGGTGTCGGCCCACCGAATGCGCCGTTCGCAGGAATAAGCCGATATCCGTCATCCTTTACATACCGTATCCGAATTGGTGGTGATGCTTGCTCGGCCATCTGCAGTCTCTCGTCTGATCAAGTGTACCACAAGGTCGGTACACATTCACTTTGATCCGGCAATGTCAACGCCGGCAACCAAACCTCATTCCCCGAGTAAGCATGGGGCCATTTATAGAGGACATGGGTATGGCCCCCTTGCTGGGGGATTTTCGTTGGCCGGGGATATTTGGTATGTTTCACCTGATGGGTGCAACGTGCCAAGGAGGGCCATAGTTCATGCAAACCCGATTG
>JACZRV010000126.1 GCA_022574555.1 SAR324 cluster bacterium | reverse complement strand
CGCCCTTGTCCACGGCCGAGTTACCGCTGAAAGTGACGTCGGTCAGGATGGGGGACGAATTATCGTTGAATATTCCGCCGCCATCGTTAAGGGTCGTATTTCCGGTAAAGATGACATCGGTCAGGGTAGGGGACGAGGCAATGTTGTACATCCCACCGCCCCTCACATCGGCCGAGTTGGCGCTGAAAGTGACAGTGTTCAGGGCCGGGGAAGATGAAGAATAATTGGCCATCCCGCCGCCGTGATTAACGGCCGAGTTGGTGCTGAAGGTGACGTTGGTCAGGCTGGGAGCAGAGGAACTATTGAACATCCCGCCGCCATTGCTGGCGGCCGAGTTGCCACTGAAGGTGACGCCGGTCAGGGCGGAAGAAGAACTATCATTGTACATACCGCCGCCGGCATTGGAGACCGAATTGGTGCTGAATGTGACGTTGGTCAGCGTGGTAGAAGAACTTTCATTGTACATCCCGCCGCCAAGAGCGGCCGAGTTGGCGCTGATTATCAGTTCGTTGAGTATCAGCCCAGATGTCCCGAAATTATAGATTCCCCCTCCAAAATTATTGGGATTCGGGCCAATCGCGTTCCCGCCGGTGATGGTAAATCCGTCCAGCCGGGCGTTGGAAGCTCCCAGCACCACATGCAAGCTGTCGTCGGCGGTCGCACCGTCGCCGGTGACATCGCCGTCCAGGGTGGAGGGGAGCACAATGGGGTCGGGCCGGCCGGCCAGGTTGACTTCCGTGCCCGCGAATCCGCCGTAGATTTCCACCCCGTCTTTCATGGTCAGCACGGGGGCTGTCGAGCCGGCCAGGTAGAGACCCTCCGCAACCCAGACCTGCTCCCCTGCCACGGCGGCGTCCACGGCGGCTTGAATGCCGGTGAAGGCATTGGCCCAGGTCGACCCGTCATTGGCGCCCGTGGCGCTGGCGTCCACATACAGCACGTGGATACTGACATCCACGGTGACCGTGGCGGTGCCGCTGTCGGCGCTGCCATCGTTGGCGATGTAAGCGAAGTTGTCGCCGCCGATAAAGCCGGGGTCCGGTGTGTAGGTCACGTTGGGCTCGATTCCGCTCACGGTTCCGTTGGCCGGGAAGCCGGTCACGGTAAAGGTGAGCGGATCGCCCTCGGCATCGGTGGCAGTCAGGGTGATGTCCACGGGCGTGTCTCTATAGACGGATACAGTGAAGTCATCGGCCACCGGCGCGATGTTGTCAAAGCTGCATTTGACCGCGACATCGGTCACATCGTCACCGTTGACCGTCCCGGATGCGCTGAACACCGCACAGGATTGTTCAGCTGGCTTGGAGACTATAGTCACGTTGTAATTTTCCCCGTCGGCCAGGGCCGTCGCAAAGGTGAACGTTCCGTCCGCGGTGATCGTCAGGTCATCCCCACCATTGTTCTGCAACACCAAGCTCCCCGAAAGGCTGGTCACCGTGACGTCGAGGGCGTAATCTGGTGCCGGAATATTTTTAGAAACTTTGTCATTCCCACTACCGCAGGCGGTCAAGAACAATGCCGCCACAGCGATCAGCGCGGCCAACAGCATATCCGGTGGGATGAATTTACCGGGAATCAAGCGGCGGAATGACATGGCGCTCCTATTATTATTCTTTTACTGGGTATTCTTTTTTTGGGTATCTACTGACGCGTCTTCACCTCGACTAGAGACCCTGGCGGTGTCCGAGGCAAAGGGAAATAGTATATCGGAACTCAAGATGATAAGCCACAGTTATTTTTGCTACGGCCTCGTCTAAAAAAATAGATGCGGAATTCGGATTATTGCCTCACTCACTATCCCCCCTACTAATTAATGTATAGGCGATCAAAGTCCGCAAATACGATCCTGCATTTGCCCTGCCAAACGAGCGGTTGGGAGTGGAAGCCGCTTCCAATATCGTGGTAAATGAGGTTCGAGTAATCGTCCAGGCGATGCAGGCGGCTCAGGGGTAATTCCAACGGCAGGACCGGACGCATGCCTTGGATGCGGCATGGAATTTAAGAGATTCGGCCCGCTTGCGGGGGCAGGCCAGTTGCGTGGGCGGGCCACACGGCATGACGGAAATTCGACCCGCTAGATCCTCATCCTGCGCAGTCTCAGCGCGTTTCCGATCACCGAGACCGAACTGAACGACATGGCTGCCGCGGCGATGATCGGGCTGAGCAGAATGCCGAAGAACGGGTAGAGCACCCCCGCCGCCAAGGGAACCCCCAGCGCATTGTAGGCGAAGGCCCAGAACAGGTTTTGCTTGATGTTGCGCATGGTGGCCCGGCTCAGGCGCCGTGCCCGGACGATTCCCCGCAGGTCGCCCTTGACCAGGGTGACGCTCGCGCTTTCCATGGCCACGTCGGTGCCGGTGCCCATGGCGATCCCCACTTGGGCCTGGGCCAGGGCGGGCGCGTCGTTGATGCCGTCTCCCGCCATCATGACGACATGGCCCTGGGCCTGATAATCCTTGACGGCCTCGGCCTTTTGATCGGGAAGAACCTCGGCGATCACATCGTCGATGCCGATTTTGCGGGCCACCGCCTGGGCGGTGGTGGCGTTGTCGCCGGTCAGCATGACGATGCGCACGCCTTCGCCATGTAACGCCTCGATGGCCGCGGCGGTGGTTTCCTTGATGGGGTCGGCGACACCGACCAGCCCCGCGGCTTTGCCATCCAAGGCGACGAACATCACCGTCTGCCCATCGGTGCGCAGGGATTCGGCTGTGGCGGCCAGCTCTCCGGGATCGATCCCGAGTTGGTCCAGCAACGCGCGGTTGCCCAGGGCCACTTCGCCATCGTCCACCCGGCCGGTCACCCCTTTGCCGGTGATGGAGGAAAATTCGCGCGCGCCGGTCAGCGCCACTCCCCGCTCGAGGGCCCCCTGCACGATGGCCGCGGCCAGGGGATGCTCAGATGCGCGTTCGAGGCTGGCCGCTGCTCTGAGCAAGCGCGCCTCGTCCACCCCGTTCACCGCAATGACCGATACGAGCTTCGGCTTGCCCTCGGTCAGGGTGCCGGTCTTGTCCACGATCAGAGTGTCGCCTTTGCGCATGATCTCGATCGCTTCGGCGTTTTTGAACAGCACGCCCATGGTGGCACCCTTGCCGGTGGCGACCATGATCGACATGGGCGTGGCGAGCCCCAGTGCACAGGGACAGGCGATGATCAGCACCGCCACCGCGTTGATCAGGGCGAAGGCCATCGCCGGCTCGGGGCCGAACCAGGCCCAAACGATAAAGGTCAAGACGGCCGCGGCCACCACCGCCGGCACAAAATAGCCGGCGACGACGTCGGCCAGCTTCTGGATGGGCGCCCGGCTTCTCTGGGCCTCCGCCACCATCCGCACGATGCGGGAGAGCAGGGTATCCGACCCCACGCGCTCGGCCCGCATCACAAAGCTTCCCGTGCCGTTGACCGTGGCGCCGATGACGCGGTCACCCGCGGATTTTTCCACCGGGATAGACTCGCCGGAAATCATGGATTCGTCCACCGAGCTCAAGCCTTCCAGCACCTCGCCGTCCACCGGCACCTTTTCGCCGGGCCGGACGCGCAGCCGATCTCCCGGCTGCACTTGCTCCAGGGGTACGTCCTCATCGGTGCCGTCATCGCGGATGCGGCGCGCGGTCGTGGGCGTGAGCCCCAGCAGGGCCCTGATGGCCGCGCCTGTCTGGCTGCGCGCCTTGAGCTCCAGCATCTGGCCCAGCAGCACCAGGGTGATGATGACGGCCGCGGCTTCGAAGTAGACCGCCACACCGCCTTCCGCGCCGCGGAACGAGGCCGGGAAGATTTCGGGGAACAGCGTGGCCACGATGCTGTAGGTCCAGGCGACTCCCGTGCCCAGCCCGATCAGGGTGAACATGTTCGGGGAGCGGTTCACCAGCGAAGCCCAAAATCGCACGAAGAACGGCCAGCCGCCCCACAGGACGACCGGTGTCGCCAGGATCAGCTCGAACCAGTCGTAAAATCGGGGGGACGCGAATAGTTCCAGGGGACGCCCCGGGAGCATTTCGCCCATCGCGGAGATAAACACCGGGATCGTCAGCACCGTGCTCACCCAGAAGCGCCGCGTCATGTCTTTCAGCTCGGGGTTTTCCTCGTCCTCCACCGTGATCGTGCGTGGCTCGAGCGCCATGCCGCAGATGGGACAGGAGCCCGCCCCGTCGCGCACCACCTCAGGATGCATGGGGCAGGTGTATTCGGTTTTGCTGACAGGCGCGAGCGGCATCTCCGGCTCGAGCGCCATGCCGCAGATGGGGCAGGCGTCCGGCGCTTCCTGGCGCACCTCGGGATGCATGGGGCAGGTATAGACCGTGCCGGCGGCGGTCTTTTGAACGGTGCCATCCGCGTCACGCACGCCGAGATATTGCGCTGGATTCTGATGAAACTTGTCCCGGCAAATGGAACTGCAGAAAAAGTGGGTGATGCCGTTGTGCGTGTGGTGGTGCCCGGCATCGGGAGCCACCGCCATTCCGCAAACGGGATCGCGGGCCATTTGGCCAGCCGGCTCCTGAGAGATATCATCTTGATGTTCTTTCATGGCGATTTCCCTCGACTCGTGTTTACCGAATGAACGAGATCGATATTCAGATATCAGCGATTCCCGCGTGCCGCCCAGCGAACGTGGACCACCACAGGGGATGCTCATTTCCGAGGATACAGATTCAGTCCATCCGGCCGATCACCTGCACAATTTCCGTGATCTTGTCGTCCAGGAGCCGGGAATCATCGGCCGTCGCGGCATCCTTCACGCAATGGTGAATGTGAGTTTCCAAAAGTCCCAATTGGACTTGCTTCAACGCCGCGGTGACCGCCTTGACCTGCTGTACGATGTCTATGCAGTATCGGCGCTCCTCGATCATCTTCCGTATGCCCTTGATCTGACCCTCGATTTTGTTGAGCCGCGAAAGCTGGCCTTTGTGATCCGGAAATAGCTGATGCATGTCGTCTCCTGTAACGAACTATACTATACCCCTCTAATGTATATTTGACAAGCAGAATTTCAAAATGCCCCAGCGAGGGCGGAAAACCAAAGTTCGTGGAGCCAACCACCGGCTTCGGGGGTGATGCACCCAAGATTGGCCTGAATTCATGCGGGGTACGCGCACGGCAGCCCATGGGAAGGCTCTGGCCACGATCCTTCGCTGATCGTCCCACCCATATGCTCATCCTCTGCGGCGTGGAAGCGGCCGCGCTGACAGGATGTGACAGGATGGACGTGAAGCACCGATCGGTGCTTGTAAACCGAATACTTGAAAGCCGAGTCAGGATTCAGCCACCACGGGGTTACTCAGGACGCCCACGCCGGCAAGCTCTATCTCGACCACATCGCCGGGAGCGATGGGCCCTACCCCGGCAGGTGTGCCGGTAAGTATGACATCTCCGGGAAGGAGGGTGATCGCGGCACTGATGTATTCGATCAGCCGCGGCACCGAGAACAGCAGATCGGACGTATTGATTTGCTGTCGCACCTCGCCGTTGACTCTACCGCTCAGATCCAGATTGGCCGGATCCAGGTCCGTCGCGATGCAGGGGCCCAATGGGCAGAAGCTGTCGAATCCTTTTCCCATGAGCAGCGCCCCCGACTTCATCTCGGCACGCTGGATGGTCCTCTCGCTGACGTCGTTGCCACAGGTGTAGCCCAGCACGTGGTCCAGGGCCTCTGCTTCGCTGACGCGCCGGGCCGGTTTTCCGATCACCACGGCCATCTCGGCTTCGTGATGCACCTCCTGACCTTGCCGTGGATAGACGATGGGCTCCCCCGGTCCGATGACCGCGGTGGAGGGTTTCATGAAGACCAATGGAAACGCCGGTGTTTCGGCACCGGCTTCCCGCACGTGGGAGACGTAATTCAGCCCGATCCCGAACACACGGGGAGACTCGACCGGTGCCAGCAGCCGGACTCGATCCAGTGGGTGGGTCACATCGGTTGGCTGCAGGCTATCGAAGGGAGAGCCGGCCAATCTGCGGATGGAACCCCCGTTGTCCAAAATTCCGAAAGCTACTTCGTCGTCGATTTGGTAACGGACAATCTTCATCGGCGAATCTCCATGGGGATCGCGGCGCCGGGGCGTCAAGGGGCCAGGGCTTCCAGAGCCTCCAGATCGGGCAGGCGCTGACCCTCCGGGTGCAACGGCTGAATGCAGACGTGGCTGGCTCCCGCGTCGAAATGCTCCTGGATGCGCTGCTGAATGGTGGCGTCGTCCCCCCAGGCCACCATGGCATCCATGAACCGGTCGCTGCCTCCATCGGCGAAGTCGCTTTCGTTGAAACCGAGGCGCAGCCAGTTATTACTGTAGTTGGGGAGGGCCATGTAGGGCGCCAGCATCTGGCGCGCCAAGCCCCGCGCTTTAACGGGATCCTTGACTCGCAGCACCTTTTGCTCGGCACAGATCCAGGGGCCGGGCCCCACGATCTTCCGTGCCCAGGCGGTGTGCTGCGGCGTGATGTTATAGGGCAAAGCCCCAGCCGTTCGCTCGCCGGCCAATTTGGTCATGTTGGGCCCCAGAGCGGCCAACACGATGGGCGGCGCTTCCTCCAGGGGCGGGGCGATGGCCGCCGCCTTGTCCATGCTGTCCAGGTAGGCGCGCATAGACGCCACCGGTTTGCCGTAGATGTGCCCGCGGGCGTTCTCGACCATCGGTATATGGGAAACGCCCAGGCCCAGCAGAAAGCGGTCGCCGTACAGCTTGACCATGGTGTGCTGGCCCTGCTTCGCGGCGGTGGCGTCCCGGGCATAGATGTTGGCGATGCCCGTGGCCACGATCAGCGATTCCGTCTGGCTGAGCAGGAAACTGCCCATGGAAAAAGATTCATGGCCCCGGGCTTCGGGATACCAAAGCGCACCGTAACCCAGTTTCTCGGTGTGTTGCGCCAGTTCCTTCAATTGGTCCGGCGTCAGCGAATCGAGAAAACAAAACACTCCCAGTTTGCCTAATTCCATTGTCCGACGACTCCTTGATTCAATTTCCGCCGCCCGCCTCGCGCCGGGAAGGCGATGCTGGAAATTCGGGCGGCTATGCGGCGGTGATTATGTGGCGCCAATAATAACCAGAGACAAGACCGGTCAGCCCGCGGGCCTCAGAATCTCCGCGGCAGGCGCGAGAGGCGGGCCCATTCGCCGGCGGGGATCGTCAGGGGATCAGCTCGGCGATCCGCTCCATACTATCCAGCGTGCGCTCCGTCTTGCCGCCCGACACGAAATGGACGATGCGGTCCGCGCCCGCGTCTGCATAGTCACGGTTTCGCTCCCGGTCCGGCTTGGCACTATACACGGTGACGGTGAACTTGGAGGTGTTCCGACCCGCATCCCGCAATGCTTGCTCTATGTTCTTGCGTCCCGTCTCCAAATCTTTCGGCTCTATACTCCCCGCCATGGGGATCCAACCGTCACCGTAGTCCACGATGCGCTCGGTCACCTTTTCCCGGACGCCGGCGATCAGGATGGGTGGGTGAGGGCTCTGCACCGGCTGGGGATAGCGCCAAACTTCCTCGAAGTTGGCATGAGAGCCGCGGTAGCTCGCGCGGTCGTTCGACCACCAAGCCTTCATGGCCAAAACGAAATCGCGGGTCTGAGCCCATCTGTGGGGAAAATCGGCGCCGAAAATCCGTGCCTCCGGTTCCAGCCATCCCGCACCGATCCCGAATAGAAACCGGCCCTTGGACAAGACATCGAGGGACGAGACCATCTTTGCGGTCAGCAGCGGGTGGCGCTGCGGCACCAGGCATACGCCGGTGCCGAGCATGATCCGATCCGTCACCGCCGCCGCCGCAGAGAGCACCATGAAGGGGTCCATCATCTTCGCCATGTCCGGAAAGCCACCGGGGGGCAGTCCGGCGTCCTCCTCCCGCACCGGGTAAACGAGGTGTTCCGGTGTCCATAGGGAGTCAAATCCGTATTCCTCCGCCTTCCGGGCCACCGTGGAGATGTCCACGGCCGCCAGGTCAGTGAGCGCAATGCCCAGATTCATGTGAAAATTCTCCCTATTGAGGGTGAACGCCAGCGACAGGACCCCAGGGGCCGGTACGCAGCGCATGCAATGCGGCACTCACGCCGTGACTCTAGCTCCGGACCAGCGAGCGGCGAGCTGACGCCCGTACCTGGTTTCAGTGACGAGGGTCAACATGGCGGGCGCGAGCACGAAATCGGACACCAAGGCGAAAATCAGGGTCAGCCCGGTCAACAGACCAAAATTGAAGATATTGTTCAGGGTGGCAAACATGAACAACCAGAATCCGGTGACCAGCACGAGGGTCGTGAAAATCATGGCCCGGCCGGTGGAGAGCAGGGTTTGGCGGGCGGCATCGCGCGAATTGCCGAATTCCGCATAATATTTACGGAAATTATGAAAGAAATGAATGGTGTCGTCCACAGCGAGGCCAAGGGCGATAGCACCGATGGTCAGATTGAACACGTCCAAGCGGATGCCGCCGAAGCCCATGACGATTCCCAAGGTGATCAGGATGGGCGCGAAGTTGGCTATCATAGACAGCATGCCCAGCCGGAAGTTTCCGATCAGGAGGATCATCATCAGCGTGATCACCACGCCCGCGATCAGATAGCTCGTCGCCATATCGCGCATCATCACGACGACGAGCTGAGTGAACAGGTTGAGCGTGCCGGTGACCGTAATGTCGACATCGGCACCGAAGAGCCGGGCCGCCTCGGACTTCATTTCGGCTACGAAATCCACATACACGGCGGCGTCGTCGTTGGGCAGGATAAGGGACAGTCTCGCCTTGCTGAACTGACTGTCCACCACGCGCTCCAGGTCGTCGGTGCCGCTGTTCTCGAACAGCAGCAACTCCTGGGCGATCAATGCCCGGTTGTCGGGGATACGGTAATACTCCGTCCGATTCTCGTTCAGGGCCTTGTGGGTCTCCTTCAGGACGTCGACGAGGGAGATGGCTTTGCCCACGAAATGAACCCCCGCCTCGTTGGTGTAGGCCTCCGCGAAATGGGTCAACTCCGCAATTTCGTTCATCACCTCGGGCTCGTAAAGCCCATTTTCGATTCCGGTGTCGATGACCACTTCCAAAGGCGCCGATCCCTTCATCACCTCATCGATCAGCAGGGAAGATTGCTTGATGTGGAGGTCATCGGGCATCCAGGCCAGGAAATTCATGGAGAAACTCAGCCAGTAAAGTCCGGCCGCCGCAACGGTGATGATCACGACGCCGGTGATCACCACCCCTTTCGCTCGCGAGGTGGCGAAGTCGGCGATGCCGATCAGTAGGCGATCGAAGCCACCCTCGTACTGACTCTGCCTCGTGGGTCGAGTCTTCCGCACCGGCCAGATGGCGAGCAGGGCCGGCATCAGCACAAGCGTGTAGGCGAGGGAAATAAGCACCCCCGTACCGCCGAAGATGCCCAGATGAGCCACCGGCGCCATGCCCGAGGTGGAGAAGGCGAACAATCCCGCGGATGTGGTCAGCCCGGTCATTACGATAGGCAAGCCTGAATGGCCCAGCGCTTGGACAATGGCGCCTTCTTTGTCGCCGGATTGCCGGTGGAACCGGAAAAAGACGGCCAGCAAATGAACCGAAGCGCCGACGCCCGTGGCCAGCAGGAACGAAGGCAGTATGGTCGTCGGTATCGTAAACGGAACCCCCGTCGCGGCCATCAGGCCGACGGTGGACAGCAGGCTGAGGATCACCACCATCAGCGGCAGCACGACGCCGTATATCCGCCGGAAAAGCACGAAAAGAAATATGGCGATAGCCAGCACAGCCAGGGACAGGAACCGGCCCATATCTTCCTGCATCGTACGCTCGAAGAAATCGTTGTAGGCCGGACCTCCGGTCATGTGAAGTGGAAATTGGGGGCTATCGTATTCCGCCACGATCCGTTCGACCGCCCTGACGAATTCACGGTTTTCCCCGACCGTCAACGGGATGAGTTCACCACCACCGCCGTTGGCGCCGGCCTCGTCCTCGTCGAACCCCTCCAGGAGACCCTCCTCCTCTGGTCCCGGAGAAAATGCGATGGTTTCGACGACGACCGTGGTCATTCGCCCGTCCCCGGAAATGACGAAATTGCGATACAGGGGCGATGAGATCACCCGCTGCTTCAACCGTTCCATGGACTCCGGGCTGTCGGGAATGGTTTTCAGGAGATCCTCGACGATCAACTCGTCCCCCTCGCCGCGCGTGTCTCTGATATTGACCAGGCTCGTCACGTCGTCGACGTAGGGCAGATGATCCTCGAGTGCACCGTGGAATTCCGTGAGCCGCTCTAAAAATGCCCGGTCGAAGACATCGTCCGGCGTGATGGCGATGATGATCGTCTCTTCCCGCCCGAACTGTTCGCGGAAGGCGTTGTAGTCGTCGATGGTCGGGTCGTCATCGTGGAAATAACTCTCGTTGGTCGTGTCGAACGTGATCTTGGGAATCTGTGACACGAACGCTCCGATCAGGATCAGCATCAGCACGATCGTCTTGATGCGATGCCGAAACACGATGCGTCCGAAATTCGAGAATCCCGTATCGATTCTGTCCCTCAGTGTCGCCATAATTTCTCCGTGATGTCGTTGTCCCTATGATGTTCCGGGTGTTCATTCAGTCTGGGGATGCGGGCGGCCCGGCGGAAAAAACGAAACGTGATCCTATCCCAAACCACCTGCCCTTTGCACCTGGTTCAGGTGGTCTGCTCCATCGGACGCCGGTCCTGATGCGCGGAGCAGGAAAATTTCGAGATCGTATCGAACGCCGAATCCGGGTTTGTACTGTGTGCATGTGAATCCGGGTTTGTGCTGTGCGCGTGTCAGGCATGCGCATGTGAATCCGGCACCACGACTTCCGGCTCAACGACCCAGGAGCCTCGCCGGAACATGGCGCCGGCCGGCCCCGGGCCGATTATCCGGCCCGTTGCGATTGGCCGTCCCATAGCGCGTGGCCGCCCCGTTGCACTATTCCCCCGTTGCGCATTGACTCCAATTTCACTAAAACCGATTTGCCCGTGGGGCGGGGGCAAATCGATCGCTGCCCTCGGCTGCCCAAACGCGGGCGGGGGTCATTCAACGAATCGGGAGCAGGAACATGCACGGAATTACCGCCTACGGCGCCTATATCCCCCGGCTGAGGCTGCAACGCAAGGCCATGCTGGAGGCCAATGCCTGGGGCAACCGAGCCCTTTTGGCCCATGGCAAGGGCGAGCGGGCCATGTGCAATTGGGACGAGGACAGTGTCACCATGGCCCTGGCCGCGGCGCGGGACTGCCTCAACGGCGGAGATGCCGGTGCGTTGGCGGGCATCCTGCTGGCCTCCACATCCCTGCCCTTCGCCGACCGGCAAAACGCCGGAATCGTGGCCAACGCCCTGATGATGCGCTCCGATGTGCTCTCGCTGGACATCACGTCCTCCCAGAAAGCCGGCACGTCGGGTTTGATCGCGGCCCTGGACATGGTCAAGGCGCGGGCCGGCGAAAGCCTGCTCTTCGTGGCCGCCGAGCGGCGCCGCACCAAGCCCGCCAGCGTGCACGAGCTGTGGTATGGCGACGGAGCGGCCGCCCTGACCTTGGGCCACGAGAACGTGATCGCAACCTTCCTGGGGGCCGCATCGCGCACCATCGATTTCGTGGACCATTTCCGGGGCGAAGACCGGCCCTACGACTACAACTGGGAGGAGCGCTGGATCAGGGACGAGGGCTACATGAAGATCGTGCCCCCCGCCGTGACCGATTTGCTGAAGCGCACGGGCACCGCCGCCGATGAGGTGAAATACTTCGCCATGCCCTGTGTCTTCCCCGCCGTGCCCCGCAATTTGGCCAAACTCCTGGGGCTGCCGGCCGATGCCGTGCGCGATACCCTCTTTTCCGTCTGCGGCGAGGCGGGCAGCGCCCATCCCCTGCTCCTGCTCATCGACGCCCTGCAGGAAGCCCAGCCCGGAGACAAGCTGCTGGTGGTGGGCTTCGGCCAGGGATGCGACGCGCTGATGTTCCAAGCCACCGATCACCTGCCCGCACTCAAGAGCCGGCTCGGGGTCAAGGGTGCCCTGGCCAGGGGCAGGGAGGAAAACAACTACAACAAGTTCCTCACATTCACCCAGCAGGTGCAAAAAGACTACGGCATCCGGGCGGAAGTCGATGTGCCCACCCCCTTGAGCGCCTTATACCGCAACAAGGACATGGTGCTGGGTCTGGTGGGGGGCCGCTGCACGGCCTGCGGCACGGCTCAGTTTCCCCGCAGCGGCGTCTGCGTGAACCCGGAATGCAGGGCCACCGGCACCCAGGAGGCGCTCTCGTTCGCGGACCGCCCCGCGCACATCATGACCTGGACCGCGGACTACCTCACCTACACCCTCGACCCACCCGGTTACTACGGCATGGTGGAATTCGACGACGGGGGCCGGTTCATGGCCGATTTCACCGACGTGGAACCCGGTGCCGTGGACGTGGGCCTGCCCGTGGAGATGGCCTTCCGCATCAAACAGTTCGACGCGCGGCGGGGCTTCCGCCGCTACTTCTGGAAGGCCGTGCCCCAGGCGGCCAATGGCCGAAATTAACCGGGCAGCCG
>JACZRV010000125.1 GCA_022574555.1 SAR324 cluster bacterium | reverse complement strand
ATCGGTGATGATGCTCGACATGATCGCAGACAGCTCGGCCTCGACGCCCCCGCCGCTGGCCGCCGCGCGTTGTATCGCCATCTCTTGCAAGATCGCCGAGACCGCCAGCAGCACCGCGTTGCTGTCGCCGGATTGAGTGATGTCCATCTGCTGGAAGTCTTCCAGTCCCGACGCGTCAATGTTGAATATACTCAATACGTCTTCCTTCGCTTGAGATTTGGCAACGGAAAAATTCCCCGTCAGATCGAAGAGATTCTTGAGCCGATTCTTCTCCAGGTGGGTGAGAATATTGACGTTGACCGCCGCACCTCCCGAAAGATTGGCCAGGGTGCGTAGGGTCAGCTGAGCCCCGGAAAGCGCCCCCGAGACTTCGTTGAAGTAGAAGCCGATATTCCGTATTTCCACAAATGGCGTTGCGAGATCGGTTCAGATCTCAAAGGCTCCCAGGTCGTTGGTGGTTTCCGTATCGAAAGTGAGACCCGTGGGATCGAGGCTGGAATCGAGTTCCTGGATGGTGACGGAACTGCCGTTGATGAAGGGCCCCTTTTGGGTGAACCCGCTGATGCTGTAGGCTACTGATTGGCTTTTGACGCGTTTTTTTCCACCGGAATCTTCCGAGCATCCAGTTAGCGCAAAGGCCATTAGTGCAGCGGCAACAACTGATGATAGTATGAATTTTATCTCAGCCATTTTTCCCTCCAATCGTATTATCCGACATTTCCCAGATGGAGCCGCCGACCCCTCCTGGACGACTCCTCGAACGTCCAATACCACGATTTAGGAAGGGGAATCCATATCATACCAGTCGTTCGCCCGTTCATTTAGCGCCGAGAAGGGATTGGAGTCCGCTTTTAGGGGTATGATGACGCTGCGGTGCAGCCTGGAGTCAACTGAATTGGCCCAACAAGGTGCGCGTGTGTTCAGACCGGTGCGCGTGTCCACAAGAAGGCCAGCCGCCATGTCGGTCAAGCCCAACGCCTCCTCCAGCTCCCGAAAGGCGAGCAACCTCTCATCCGATGAGACATTGGCTGCATGGAATTCTACCTTCACCGAACGCTCAAAATCGGCCCGCAACGCTTCCTTGCTTCCTTCAACCATTGGGTTCTCCAATCAACAATACAATTTCTCCCTTTAACTTGTTATTATATATGATGTGGTGAAATCGGACCAGCTATTTCGCTATCTATCTGGGTAAAGTGGGTTTATCTATCCAGATCGCGCACCTCGGGCCGTGCAGGTCAGTTTGCTTTTAACAGCGCGACTTCGGATTCGAGGGCGGCCACTTTGGCGTCCAGTTCCTTGATACGAGCCACGGATAAGGCCAGAATCTGATTGTGGTCTAAACCTTCCGGTCTATCCTCAGAATCAAAGCTGACCATGCCCGGACAGAATTCATACACGTCCTCCGCAATGAAGCCGAAAAGCGTCTCTGTTACTTCACGTTGCAGAATAGGATCGCGCTCAAACCCGCCATCCTTATATACCTTATTTACGTGTTCCCTGAGGCTGTACTGAACAGGAGCAAGGCTATCGAATACATTCTTCACATAGCTAGCCGCTAGTGGCCCTATGTTTTTCTTAAATCTCCGAGATGACGCCGGTTTTTTCTTCATCTCATTGCCGGAAATTACCAAATCGGTGCCCACACCTTCATTCAAGTTGGGAAATCCAGGACGGCCATATTTGTTTAGTGTAAGTGCAGTCTTGCCACTTCCTCCCACCGGACCGCCTACCACGAAAACCAGATAGCCGGATGAGTCTGTAGATACATAATAGTTTGCAGAATTTCGCTCCGTTCGGATCTGAAATCCGGCTGATAGCGTTACGTTTCCAACGGTTTCCAACGTCGTGAACTTCCCCGTCCCCGGCGTCGTGCTGCCAATCGGCCCCGGCGCCTCGAAGGGCACCCGCGCCTCCATGAATATCCCGGTAGTGGTCTGGCTGGCAGGAATGCTGGGGAGGCGCGCCGGGGAGATCGTCCCGCTCACGATCCGGGCGGCGTCCAAATCCACGTGCGCTGAGTTTACGTAGAGGGTGTCGATGGAGGCAACACCGCTGGCCATCAACGAGTTCACCGCGATGGGCGGCACCCCGGCGGCGCCGGCGGCCATGGCGGAGAAGTTGTCTTGAAGGCCGTTCATGTCCGAGGCCGTCAGGATATGACTGGAAGTAAACGTCAGGTCGGTCCAGCTCATAGCGATGCTAACTCAATAGGGTGTTGTGAAAGTGATTACCGGCGAAATGACTACTATTGTCGCGTCGATTATATGATACGGCAAGGGACAATAACGGAAAAAAACGGACATTATCGCGCGCTCTCAACGTGGCCGTCACCGAATTCTCCGGGTACGGCTCATCCAAAGAACCCGAACAACCTCAAAGCAGCATGATCCCGCGGTGATCGGCCAGACGGCTGCGAGAGGCAACGTCCCACGTTGTCGTCTACTCCATCGATCCAGCTTACTTTCTGTCAGGCATGAGACGTAGCATGGGCCAATCGTGTGAGTGACGATACTGCGACAGTTGGGGGGGGCGGATGGAAAGACTTATCGTATCAATAGGTTATGCCGACGGGGGGACTCGAACCCCCACGAGCTTTCGCCCACTGCCCCCTCAAGACAGCGTGTCTACCAGTTCCACCACATCGGCTGGGCGGGACTCAGCTATAGCCCGTTCGGTGCTGGACTTCAAGGCCGGGCCGGCGCCGGGTGCGGGTTCCGCCGGCCAGTGCAGGATCGCAAGGGGATGAGATCCGCGATGCACAATCTCAGAGCACGAGTTCGGCCATGGTGCGCAGGGTTTCGATATCGGGTGCGCCGATGGTGAGGGTCGTGATGGGCGTCTCGCGCCAGAGTGCCAGCCGATCCGCAATGCGCTCTCGTGGCCCGCACAACGAGACCGCATCGGCCAGTTCATTGGGCACTGCCGCGATGGCCTCGCCTTTACGGCCGGCGAGAAAGGCATCCTGGATTCGTTCGGCGGCGTCGTCGAATCCATAGCGCCGGGCCAGGGCGTTGTAGAAATTGCGGCCTCTGGCCCCCATCCCGCCGATATAGAGGGCCAGATTGGGTTTCAGGTCATCGAGGCAGGCCTGCAGGTCATCACCCATGCGCACGGAAACGACCGGCGCCAGATCGAACGTGGAGAAGTCCTTACCGCCGCCGGCCCGTTGGAATCCCTCTTCAATCATCGGCTTGATTAGAGAGAACTTCTCGGGGGCAAAGAAAACGGGCATCAATCCGTCGGCGATTTCGGCGGTTAGGGCCACATTTTTGGGGCCGATAGCGGCCACGTATATTGGCATTTCGCGCCGCCCATGGATAATGCTCTTCAGCGGTTTACCCAACCCGGTGGCGCCGGGGCCCTGGTAAGGAATACGATAGTGTTCTCCCTCATGGGTCAAGGGTTCCTCGCGAGCCAGGATTTTGCGCACGATGCTGACGTACTCCCGAGTCCGGCCCAGAATCTTACCGTAGGGCACGCCGTGCCAGCCTTCGATGACCTGGGGTCCGGAGACGCCCAGGCCGAGGATGAACCGGCCGCCCGATAGTTGATCCAGGGTCATCGCCGTCATCGCTGTGTTGGCCGGCGAGCGGGCGGGCATCTGCATGATACCCGTTCCCAGCCGAATATTCGTGGTCAACGCTCCTAGCCAGGCAAGGGGCGTGACCGCGTCCGAGCCGTAGGCTTCAGCGGTCCAAACCACGTGGTAGCCAAGCTTATCCGCTTCCTGAACCAGGGGGACTTTCGCGTCGATATGGGATCCGGAATATCCAGTCGTCAAGCCAAGCCGCATGGGTCGCTCCTCTCGAACTGTTTTGCTTATCCGTCACGTCGCAGAATTCCGTTCAACATGAGCGCATCCGGCTCTGATTTGCAACCGGGATAGAGCGGCAATTCCGGGGGACGCAATGTATCAGGTAGTCCGGTGTGTAAGCAGTCCGGCCAAAATAGGCGATAGAACGGCCTGGCCCTGATTTCGGCACGAGCGAATCGGGTTCGTCGACACCTCACCAGAAAACCCAATGGAGAATGTGGGGCCCGATCAAAAGGCAGGATTACGCTGTATCCACTTTTCGATTTCGCGGGTGACTTTCTTTAATTCGGCCTGCACAACAGCCCGGCTGCCTTTGGTGGAGGAACCTTCGGCGAGAGAGAGTCTGAGTTGTGTCTTGCGGGCGAGGAGTTCCGAAAATGAGTTAATTTTGGACATATTTCAACCTGTCTGTTCTCAATTGCCGGAAGTGAGACCCCAAACGGCTCGCCCTGGCACGGACACATTTTCGTTCCGCAAACCCTGGAAACCGCGTCTACCGGTGTTACTGGATGGGCGAAAAACGAGTCAGCGAGAACCAGCCGCGTGGAACTGCTACAGGCGGATGGCCGGGGCTCTCAGTCCTTGAAGAGTGGCATCTTTCAAATGGACCAATTCACGCACAGTATTCACCATCTCACGATTCAAATTTGCTACAAATCGGGCCAAAAGTCAAATTCTGTCAAATATCTATGGCGGAAGCGCCCGGAATAGGTTTTCTCTGGCGCGGCACAAGCGAAATAGGGAGCTTGCCGAACGCGCTACCGGCATCGCGGTGTGATACAGTCCCTTCGGGTTCATTACCCGCTCAATCATTCAACGGGAGCGCCCCATGATTGACGAGGATACCATCGAGTCCGCCAAAAGTTGGTGCGACCTGGGGGCCCAATGGATCAGCAAGAAAGCCCATTCCACAGGAATACAGTACATTGAACGGGCGATTGCCGTCTTCGAGGAAGCCGGCGATTTGCGTTGGCTCACTTATTCCCGCCACCAGCACCTCAATGCCTTGAAGGCGCTCCACAGGGATGAGGAGGTCGAATCGTTCAGCGAGGACGTGCTGCAAGGCTATCTGCGGCTTGACGATTCATACGGCAAGGCGCTTGTGCTCTCGCACGTGGCGGAATCGATGGTTCGCCTGGGCCGATGGGAACGCGCCATGGCGCGGCTCAACCTCGCCGAGGCCGTTGCGCGATCGGGGCAATTCAATATACTCCACGCGTATATCTGCTCCCAACGCGCGCGCATGTATCTCGTCCGCGATAACGTCCTTCAGGCTAGCCGGCAGTTTCGGGCAGCCGAGGCAGTTCTGCAAAGTGACGGGAATCTCGATGAAGCGTCCCGCAACCGCCTTGCCGCAGCCGAAGCGCTCGTGCGCCTCGGTGAACGTAGCGAGGCGATCGCCCTCCTGGAAGACGTACAAAATCACTTGTTTCGGCGTAACCGGTACCGAGAAGCATTGCAATCGCTTACCCTGCTCAGCCGGCTGTACGAGGAAGTGAAGATGTGGGACGATAAAAACCGGGTGGGGGAATTGATCCACTTTTGCGGGCAATACATTTTGCAGGGAGCTACGGAAGAGATTCCCTCTGATGGCCCAAAAATCTCCCGCAATGGGCTGTAAGGATTGTCGATGATATCGAGCCCCGACGGGCGCTCAAGTTTCGCTGCGATATTCCGAAATATGGAATACCGGCCTGCATGCTCCACAGCACTGCCGATAGCGGGGCTGCCGATTACGGATAAATGCGATGCCAATCGGATCGCGTGGTAGAGATGAACTGAGTGCAGGCAGAAATAGATAACGGAACTGAAAGGCCATGTACCCATCACGATTCTACTTGATCGCGCTTCTCGTCTTCATCTCCGCAATGGCGCTGGGTGCGCTATTCTTTCTGTCCGGTATGCAATCGTCCAGTTACATACTGAGCGACGGTGTCTCGTTGTCTCTTAGGTACATCGACCATCCCCGATACGACCGTAACCTGATCGGCGTGATCTACGCCTTGGCTTTTCTGGCCGCGGGCCTGCTTTTCCTGATCGTGGTGCTGGTCCCCGATGAGCGCACCTTGGCCGCATTCCGTCGGGTGGCTGCGCCACAGCCCAGGCAGCGGCTGGCCGAGGCGCCGGTTTCACCGTTGAGAGAGACGCCCGCGCCAACCAGTGATGCACCGGTGAAAGCGGCCCCCGCGCCGGCGCCGGAAGAGGAAGGTGCGGCGCCCGAGGCCGTCAAGGAGCCCCCATCCCGCGAACCGGCGCCGGAACCGGAAGTAACGGTTGACGAGTCCGTCCGTCAGGATGTCGCCGAGCCGGACCCTCAACCTGATCTGCCGACCCTCGGCGGCCCGGACCTCTCAGGCGAAGAGGACATCGTGTACGGGAACGGCCCGGTGACGGAAGACTCGATCATCGAGTTCATCCAAAACCATCCGGATAGCGCCGTGAAATTCCTGTATCGCAAGAACCTGGACAATCGCACGCTTTCGCCGATGGACGAGGATATCTACCAAAAGTGGGAGCGGCGGGGAATGTTCCGGGCCAAGGTCAGAGAATTCGTTTTGGAGATCATGGATTGGGACAAACTGCCCGACGATTATCCGCACGACATCTGGCTCCAGCTGCGTGACCAGATCTTCGAGCTGAAAGGCCGCGCCCCCCACTAAGCAGGTTATCCCGGCTAGCCGCCGGTCACGATCCGTCCCAGGCTTGAATGGCCGATTTTTCACCATCGGTCAGGGGGGTGGCTTGTTCCTTGGGCATGATGCCTTCGGCGACGACGAACTGTATTGACGTCAGAATGTCCTGAGCGCCCAGCACGCCATCGGAGCGCGTGGTCTGTACGTTGAGATCGAACGTTTGTGGAATGCCTTCCGGGGAGATCTTGTTCGGCGGCACGCTATGGCAGACTCCGCACTTGAGTTGCAGCAATTCCCCGATCCCGTTATCCCAAGTGGGCGTGCCTTGGATCACGACTTCATCGGGCTCCTCGCCGCCCCGCGTATCGGCTTCCAGACAACCCGCCAATGCCAGGGCGCCGAGAATTATCAATCCTGCCACAAGATAGCCGCCACGCTCAACCATGGTTTTGCTCATCTCCGATGCCTAAAACCGTACGGAGGCGGATATGGAATAGTGCTGCAAATAATCCTCGCTCCAGTATTGCTCGTAAGTGAAGGTCATCGGCCCCCACTCACCGCCCACCCCCGCCAGAATATAGGTGTAGGTGGTTTCGGCATCCAATCGGGCACCGTCTGATTCGATACGCAGTGTGGATTCGCTTCGTCCTTCGCCACCGCCGGCGTAGATCATTGCCGTCCCCAAAGGGACACCGAGGCGCAGATCTCCGCCCCGATTGTAGACGTCAAACTCGTCCTCGGCGCCTTTATCCGCGATGGGGCCCACCACCTGGACCGAGATGGCAAACAGCCGCAGTTCGGTATGCAGCCCCGCCAGAACAAACCGATAGCCCACTTCCCAGCCTGTCCACGGAGCGCGATAGCCTTCAAACTCCACGTCGGGGTTCCATGTTCCGCCGACCATGAACCCCGATGCGGTGATGTATCGCAGCCTCAAGCGCGGAATGGCGGCAGGGGAGGCGATGGGCTCGTCCTTGGCCCCGACTCTATTATCGATATCCGGCGCCGGCAAGATCTCCAGTGCAAAATCCAGCACCGTTTCGTCGGGAACCCGCGGCGGCTGACCGGGCCGCAGGTCAAGAAGGAAGGCGTTGATGTGTTGCAGCCGTTCGGCCTGCTCGATGAATGTCACCGCGCGCGCCGCACCGGATGCCCATTGCAGCGCCGCCAGCACAGCGGCCAAACCGATGGCCAAACGCAGCCAATCGAGGCGGTAAAACAGAGCGCCGCAGGTTTTAACCATCCTTTTTCTGAGACTTTTCATCGCGGATTACTTGGCCGGCGAATTAATTGATCGACTCTTGATTGATCACCTCTCCCTGGGAGCCCTCATCGGCAAGGCGGTAAGTTTGCGTTTGCGGCCGTATTGACAGGGCCATATGATACCCATATATGTGCGGCCGTGTGTTTATGTTTGCCGCGCCGAATCCAGGGGATAAGGTGGTCGTGGCGGTGACACCGGCCCGGCTCGCCACATCCCACCGTTCCTCACAGTTAAGCTATTTACAGTTAAGCAATATCGCACAAACGGCCGAGATGCTGCCACTCAAGACCATAGGCGTCCTGCTGCGGGACGATGAGCAGTCGGTGCCACTGGAGCAGATGAAAATCCAGTTCGACCGCATCGGTGCGCGTTTGCAACTGCTCGACCGCACCGATCACGGGGTAAAATTGGATCTGGTGATTGCGATGGGGGGAGACGGTACGGTATTGCGTGCCCTGGACGAATATCCGGGCCAACCCGTGTTGGCGATCAATTACGGCACCGTGGGATTTCTCACCGCCGGCGATCGATCCGATCTGGATAAAGTGCTCACCCGCCTGATCGCCGGCGATTTCGCTATCAGCGAACGGTTGATCCTGCGCTGCGACTTCAGTGGCGGCGCCGTTCACGCGGTGAACGAGGTGGTGGTGCGCTCCGCCCTGCGGATGATTGAGCTGGACGTATTCGTCAATGAAACCAAGATTCGCACGATCCGCGGCGATGGCGTCATCGTGGGTACCGCCACCGGCAGCACCGGCTACCTGCTTTCTACAGGCGCACCCCTGGTGATGCCCGACGTCGATTGCTTCATACTCGACGGAATCAACGAGTACAACTTCAGCTCCCGCGCACTCATCCTATCTCCCGATACGACGATCCGCATCCACCTGGCACAGGCGGACGACGATCAGAAACCGCGCCTGATCGTGGATGGAAAGTCGGTCGGATTTATCGCTGCCGGCGAGGAGATCGTCCTATCCCGTTCCGAGCGCCGGGCTCAATTGATCTTCTTCGAAGAGAATTATTTTTTCCATAACCTCTCTTCGCGGCTATCGTGGCACTGACCGCACCAATCATCTGCCTGCCGGAATACCCGCGCGCCAATGCGATACCTTGGGATAAACCGGCGATGTTGCCATCATGGGCCGGGCGCCGGCGGAATGACATTGCGAAGTTTCGCTACTGGGGGTTGCCGATCTTTTCGCTGCGCGCGTCGCGCACCAATTCCTCGGCATTGTCTCCAGTGAGGCTGTTCAGGAAGGCCACCAGCGAATCCCTTTCGATTTGGGAAAGATGCAAAGCCCGAATCCTGGGATCGATGCCCGGGTGGGGGTGGCCACCCCGGTCGTAAAACGCCACCACTTCGGGCAGCGTGCGCAATGAGCCGTCGTGCATGTAGGGCGCGGTGAGCGCCACGTTGCGCAGGCTGGGGGTTTTGTAACGCCAGTAATCGGCCGGATCCAGGGTGACCTCGTATCGGCCGAGGTCAGCAGGCAAGGGCTTGCCCACGCTGCGCACGGCGGCGGCGTCCAGATCCACGAATACCCCCGGCGCGAGCCGCACCCGCACGGACTGTTCCGAGTCGTCGCGTACCATGGCGCGGTACCAGCCCACGCTGGTGTCGTGAAATTGATGATCCATGAACAGCGCGAACCGGCCCTCGATGGTGTGGCAGGCAGCGCATCCAGCCTTGCCGGTGAACAATTCGAATCCGCGAATCGCGTCGGCACCAAGCGCCGCGGGCTCTTTGCCGAAATACCAGCGGTCAAACGCGGAATTGGCCGAAAGCAGGGTGCGCTCATAGCTCGCAATGGCCATGCCGACGGTTTCCATGGTGGGACCCCGGCCGAATCCCTGCTCGAACAACCCGTCGTAGTCCCTCAGCGCCTTGATTTTCTGCACCAGGTAGCCGATCGAGGGATTGGCCATCTCATCCGCCGCGATCAATGGCGCGATGGCCTGATTTTCGATGGAGGTCTCCCGCCCGTCATGGAAAATGGAGCGCATGTAAGCCACGTTGAGCAGCGTCGGGGAGTTGCGCCGCAGACTTTTCCCTTCCTTGCCCACGGCCGTGGCCATCTCGTTGACGGCGAATCCCTGCTCGGGCACGTGGCACATGGCACAGGAGAGGGTGCCATTGTGGGATAGGCGCCGATCGAGAAATAGCTTGCGGCCCAGGCGAATTTTCTCGGCGGTGGGTGGGTTATCCGCGGGAGTAGGGACAGCGGGCAACCCCAGGGGCGGGTTGGCGATGCGGGCCATTGCGGCCCGGTCTCGGCTGCGCGGCGATTCGGCGGCTTGCCCAGGGCTCAAGTTGGCGCTAAGCAGCGAGATCAGCGCCACGAGCCAGCAGATCCGGTATCGATTCATTCCAGCGATCATGGCATTGCGTTCCCCATAGGCCACCGCCGGGCGAATCAGCCGCCCCTTTCCATGATCAAGGTCTTCACGTCGTTGATGATGATCTGGGGATAGAGATAGCTCACGCTGTAAATGTTGCGCACCTGTCTGTCCGGGTCGATCAGGAAAACCTTGAGGATGTGGGAATAAAATCCGGTGAACCAGCCGTCCTCGTCTCGCTCGGGAACGATGTACTGGCCGTATCCATCCAATATGGGCTGAAGGTTCGCCGCCGATGATGTAGTCAGAAACCGCATGTACCGGTGCCCGTCCTCGCCCGCGTATTGCCGCATCACCTCGGGCGTATCCCGATCGGGATCGAAACTGAGGGTGACGATCCTCAGGTGCTCCGCGATCCCGGCATGAGCTTCGATGTAGGATGCGACCTGACGCAACACGTGTGTCGCCAGGGGGCAGCCTTTCGCGTCGGTGCATGATGTGTAGACGAAGCTGAGCAGGACGAATGTCCTGCCCATGTAATCGAACAATCGGTGGGATTTCCCGTCCGTGTCGATCACGGGACCATCGACCGCCATCTGGATGACCGGCAAGTCATAAGAGCCCGGCTGGGGCGGGATGTACTGCAATTCCCTGAAGAACGCCGGCGGCGAGTGCGCCGATACGGCGGCGCTCCATACGACAAGCAAGACGGGAAGCAGCATCGAGAGGCCCACGGGCGACCCTGCCCTGGGGAATATTCTGACTGACTTCCACATTGGATCGAATCCCTTCGCGTTGCGGTCGGCTGGCCGGTACGGACCAGCACAGGGGTGGCGATAGGGTGCTCCCCTGTGCTTGCATGTAGCCGATCACGGCGCGAGTTGCCCGTTATTATTCGGTCATTGCCGTGGACGTATCCGTGGTGATGGCCGCATAGAGGGCGTAAGCGCCAAAGCGCATGATGTGGGGGCGGCCGAGCTTTTCCTTCGTGAAGTCGATCGCAAACTGCTCCTTGAGCTCCTTGCCGTCCCAATTGTAGGCTTTGATGTACTGGTTGTTGTCATCACCTTTTTTGTCCCAATTGGCGAGCAACGAGGAGGTGAAGTAGAGCCTTTTTCCGTCCCAGCTTTGCGAGACCATGTTGACCTGCGTGCTGATCACTTTCTCGTAGATCTGTTTGGGATGGAACGGATCGCTCACGTCGAATAGCCGTGCCTTGCCATCCATGAAGGTGTCGACCCACAGCAGCTTGTCGTCGGAACTGAGGCTGATGTCCACGGGCAAGGGGACTTTGGAGGCGTCCCCGATATCGGCGACGGCCTGGGCCTGCCATTCGCCGGCATCGTCTTCATAGATCAGCCAGATCTTGGAGGTCAGCGCGGTGGTGGTAAAGGCGTAATTGTGGTTGGGACCCAAGGCGAAGCGCAGTTCGAGGGGAGCACCCGGAACGTGCAACACCTTCTTGGGTGTTCTGGCATGCATATCCCAAACGGTGACCGTTTGCCCGAAGCGCTTCATGGCCTCTCCGTCCCCGAGCATCTGGCCGAAATCCATCATGTAATTGGACCATCCCGTGAAGGACGAGGTCAGCATCACGTTCTTGCGCGGCAACACACGGAGGTCGTATCCGTAACCGTCGGCCACGCCCTCAATTTTCGTGCCTCGGGTCTGATCGGCCGTGGGCATCCAGTGAGTGGCGATGTAAGTTCCGGAGTTGCTGTACTCGACCAATGCGGTTCGACCGCTATGGTCCCTGTCATTGGAGAGGCCCGTGATGATCATCCGCCCAGGCATGGCATAACTCGTATGCGGACCGACCACACCGCCCGATTTGGACACGAAATCGTCGATTTCCATGACCAACCGGGGCCTGGCCGGATCGCTGTGGACATCGAAGATGAATATTTTGCTGGTATCCAATCCTGTTGCCCACAGATAGCGCCGATCGTCGGTAAATCCAGCGTGATGAGCCTCGTGACGGCCACCAACCGATACGGAATCGATCACTTGGCCGTAGGTCGAGGACCCGGGACGCACATCGACCGTGACCAATTTGTCCGACGCGTCGCCGAGACCTTCCACCCCCAGCGTCCATACGTATACGAAGTCTTCCTGGCCGGTAATTTTGGCCATGTAGGGAGACATGCAGGTCTCGTCCGCCTTGGCGGCCGAAGCCGCACCGATCGCCGCCATGAGTGCCAGTGCAAGAATTGGGATCGTGCACAAGCGGTGCACGGCACCCATCGATTGCAGCAGTTCAAGAAATGATCGTTTCATCTAATAACCCTCCTATCGTACGAATTTACTGCGATGTCATGGCCGGTCGTGCTTCCAACCACTGGGGAAACGGCCGGAACCGTCAATCCCTGATCCCATCAACAGTAATGATGGCAAAACCCAATACTTTTATATCCGAATGGTTGGCGGCGTCAATTACTATCTTCTGCAGGTTGGTGAATGATATCAGACCGTGTTAGCGAATTTAGTGGCCATTGGCAGCTGAGCGGCGGATACACACGCCGCCGGATTTCAGCCGTCCGGTGCAACGCCTGCGGCCGAAGATGCGAGAATGCCTCGGAGCCCTTGTCGCGCGAGTAGCCCCGCCGGGCCTTGGGATTGGCCGCGGCCTGGCCCTCGAAGCAGGTGGAGGTGAGGTCGTAGA
>JACZRV010000124.1 GCA_022574555.1 SAR324 cluster bacterium | reverse complement strand
TCGGCCTGGATGACGCGGGCGACGTGTTGGGCCTGGGCCTTCAATTCGGGGAAAGCGCCGCCCATGACATCCACCAGCGCCGGCACGAGCTGGTAGATGAAGGGCTGGTGCATCTCCAACACCCGCCCGAAGCGCGACGCCCGGCGCAAAATGCGGCGCAGGACATAGCCCCGACCCTCGTTGGATGGAAAAGCGCCGTCGGCGATGGCGAAGCTGAGCGCGCGCAAGTGGTCGGCGATCACGCGGAAGGCCACGCCGATTTCACCCGGCTCATCGCGCCGGCCGGTCAGGTGGCCGATCGCTTGGAGAAGCGGTGTGAAGAGATCGGTGCCGTAATTGGAATCGTGGCCCTGCATCACGCGGACGATGCGCTCGAGTCCCAGGCCCGTATCCACGTGCTTCGCCGGAAGCGGCTGCAACTCTCCCGAAGGAAGACGGTTGTATTGGATAAACACCAGGTTCCACAGCTCGATGAAGCGCCAGCAGCCATCCACATTGACGCCGCATTGATGATCGGCCGCCTTCTCGTTGGGACATGTACCCGCGCCCAGATCGTAATGCACCTCCGAGCAGGGCCCGTTGGGTCCCGAGTCGCCCATCTCCCAGAAATTGTCCTTCTTGCCGAAACGCATCACGCGCTCCGCGGCGATGGGCGTGACCTCGAACCAGTAGCGTTCCGCTTCCTCGTCGGGCTCCACGCCATCCTCGGCGCTGCCTTCGAATACCGTGGCGTATATGCGCGCAGGGTCGAGCCCCCAATGATCGACGAGGAGTTCCCAGGCCCAGCGGATGGCTTCCTTCTTGAAATAATCGCCGAAGGACCAATTACCCAACATCTCGAAGAACGTGTGATGGTAATTGTCGCGGCCCACATCCTCCAGGTCGTTGTGCTTGCCGCTGGCCCGGATGCATTTCTGCGAGTTCACTGCGCGTGTATAGTCCCGGCTGCCCGTCCCCAGGAATAGGTCCTTGAACTGGTTCATGCCCGCGTTGGTAAACAGCAGCGTCGGATCGTTCTGCGGAACGACGGGCGAAGAACGCACGAATTTGTGGTTCTTGTCCTCGAAGAAGCTGATGAATTCCTGGCGAATGACTTGGGATGTTTTCACTTTTTCTTTCGGGTATTGATTTTGTCCATCGAAAATCCCGGATGTGGACCAGGTGCCCTGGTTCCCATGGCGCGGGCATCTTGCCTCCCGGCCTCGTCCGGCGGCGGACAATGGGCTGGCTTCCGATGTAAACCCGTGGCCGCAAATCCGGTCTTAGGGAGCGATCTTCCGCGATGGGGTGAGCCTCACCCGCGGCATTGCGATGGTGCTGCCCCTGGGTCAGACTAACCCGTTCCGCGGGATGATGGAAAGCGCCTCCCTGCACCGCGCCGGAGGCGTCCGCAACCCAAAGCGGACAAACCCCCGGTACGTGAAGGCCGGCCCATAGACCCCCATAGACGCCCATAGACGCCCATAGACAAACGAGGAGCCCGAATGGACAGTCGCAACGCAGCCCGATGTTTGCCTGAAAAACCGGCGCTGGCTCAGCCCGGGGGCCTGCTGGCGGTGCATGCGGCGGTGCTGATGTGGGGCTTCGGGGGGTTGTTCGGCAAGTGGATCGCGCTCAGCCCCTGGATGATCGTTTTCGGGCGGCTGCTCTTCGCAACGCCCGTGCTGGGGCTGGTGATTCGCCTGAGCGGACGCCGCTTCGCCCTGCCCGGCGCCAAGACGGGCCTGCTGATCCTCTGTAACGGCGCGGTGCTGGCGGTACACTGGACCACATTTTTCCATGCGGTGCAGGTCTCCACGGTCGCTGTGGCGCTGTTCGGCTATGTCTCGGCGCCCGTGTTCGCGGTGTTCATGGAGCCTTTCGCCTTTAGGGAGCCCTTTTCGCGGCGCAGCCTTTGGGCCGCCGCACTCATCGTCGCCGGCATGGCCCTGATCGTACCCCGTTGGGAGTGGGCCGATGCCACGGTGCAGGGATTGGCTTGGGGCCTGGTCTCCGGTTTCACCTTCGCCGTGCTGACCCTAGTCAACCGATTCCTCGTCCGGCGCCTGGACAGCTTCGCGCTGGCGTTCTACCTGGACGGTTCGGCGCTGATCGTCCTTTCCCCCCTGGCCTTCTACACTTGGCAGATGCCCGGGAGTGGCGTGCTGATCCTGATGGTCCTGCAAGGGGTGGTTTTCACGGCCCTGGCCCACACCCTGTTCATCTGGGGCCTGCGAACGGTGAAAGTACAGGTGGCCGCGATCATCGGCAGCCTGGAGCCCATCTACGGCATCGTGCTGGCGGCCTTGCTGCTGGGAGAGATTCCCACCTGGCGCATCTTTGCCGGCGGAGTGCTCATCCTCGCCGCGGTGATCTGGATCAGCCTGGCCAAAGCCCAGCCGCCGCCCAAGCCAGGCACCGGCACGGTGGCGGATCCCCAAGGTTGACCGCCTCCGCCGCCCATTCCCTGGAAGAAATCGGCCCTCTATCGCGTTTTGAGAATCCGCCTCCCAACCTGCGGTGCGCCCACATTCAGTGTTTCGGTAACATCTATTATCCGTATGAATCTCTGCCGCGCCATTGGAATGGGTCAAATTTTTGCCGCCTCATTGGTTTCGCGGTATTTTTTGTGCATTATAATGCGTATAGAGGCCAACAGAGGCCAACAGACGATTGGATGCCCCCCTGGGGGCGTGCTGATCAGACGCGATCAACCGCAAGACTGTAAAGGTAGAAATGGCGGAAGACGAACTCGACGGATTTGAAAATCTGGACGATTTGTTCGGCGAGGGGGAAGGCGGCGACGAGTCTGCGGCGGTAACCGATGGCATCGACGACCTATTGGGGGACACCGAAGGCGAAGGCACGGAGGGCGGAGGCACAGAGGACGGAGGCGAAGGCACCAGCGATTCTGAGTTGGACTCCTTCTTCGAGGATCTCTCCACCATCGACGACCTGGAGATGACCCAGGAGGAGGCGCCGGCGGAAGAGGCGGAAGCCGTCGCCGCCCCGGTTGCCGCTGCCGAACCGGCTGCGGCGGAAGAACCCGAGCGGCCCGCCAAGAAAGAAAAGAAGAAGGGGGGCATTTTCGGCAAGCTGATCAAGGCAGCCATCGTTCTGCTGATCTTGGGTGGTGGTGGATACGGCGTTTACTACTACTTCTTCCCCAGCGAGGAAGTCCCTTGGGAAGTGGCGGATGTCGAAGAGTTTATCGAGGAAATCGTGGAGGAAACCCAGGAAATTGTGCCACCACCGCCTCCTCCGCCGGCACCCGTGCCTGTTCGCCTGGCACCCGCGCCGCCGCCCCCCCCGCCTGCCGAGCCCGAGGGAGCCTATGGTATCCAGGTAGCCACCTGCTTCTTTCCCTCATGCGTGAGCGAATTTCGCAAGCGGCTGACGAGCCGGAATCTCTCCTCCATCGTCAAAGAACGGTCCCGTAACCGGCAGATGTTGGAGGTCTTTTCCAAAACCGCCTACGAAGATCGCGATCGGGCGCAGGCCGTCGTCGAACGGATCAACCGCGAACATCGGCTCGAAGGTCAGGCTTATGTGCGCCGGGACAACGGCAGCTTTCACATCTCGATGGGGAATTTCACGGATCTGGAACGCGCGACCGACGTGAAAGACGCGCTCAATCAGCGCTTGCAAGGGACGGCGCTGTTTACCACTAAAATTCGAAATTTCCCCTATAAACTCAAGTTAATCGTCGCGGGGAATTTCACCAGCCGGAAAGCGGCTCAGGCAGCCCGGCGCAAGCTGGTGCAATCCGATGCGCGCTTTGGCGATTCATTCGTCGTGAAGAAATAGCCGGTGTCCCGTTTGGAGGGACGCGGTCCATAAAATCGGTGGGCACGCCGTCTAGGGTCCACGCTTAGGTGGAAGGCTTTCGCAGATTATCGAACCGGAGCAAATGCCACTTGGGCTCCAGCAATACCTCCAGCATCCCAATCAGTTCATCGCTCAATTCATCGGCAATTTCGGCCAATTCCCTGGACGGGGTATCCAGTTCGATTTCCTCGCTCAAATGCGCGCGCCATCGCAGCTCACCCGATGCGGTATCCAGCAGTATGGCGATGAGGCCCAACCGGCTTTCTTGTTCGCAAAACTCGCAGGGCAATTGCAGCACCTGCACCATCGCCAACAGATCGACGTTCTGGGACTCCCTGAGGCGTACGGTGATCTCACGATCGGTCAGCCCCACGATCGAAAGAGAATCGGAGAGCACCGCATAATCTTGCAGAATCTGCCGATCGCCCTGATTGATCGCCCGAAATTCCCGGCGGCTGATGACGGTGCCCAAGTGCGGCATGCGGTGCAGTTCCTCCTCGAAATGGTTCTGCACCGAAGCCAGAATCGATTGGGGCAGCGGCGGGGCGTAGCTGGATTCCAAAATCAGCACGTTCTTGCCGTACAACTCGTCCTGGCCCACTGGATTATACTCCACGATGGTGGCGCATCCTGGAGCGAGCATCGCCAAAACAACGGACATTAGGATCGATAGGGAACCATTTCGCCGTGCAAACCGGCACCGGCGGGAACGAATGGGCGGGGGGAATTCAGCGAGTCTTATTGAAGGCCATCGCGGTCGGGCTGTGGGCACCGGATGCACCGGCCACCGTTTTCTGATCGATATACTCTTCAAGTCCGGCATAGATGCCTTCGGCTACCCGCATCAAATAGCGCTGGTCGGACATGCGCCGCCGCTCTGCACGGTTGGTGATAAAGCCCGCCTCCACCAGGACGCTGGGCATCTCCGCGCCCACCAATACCATGAACGGCGCTTGCTTGACACCCAGATCGCGCACCCGGTAATCGGTCCGCAGATGGGCGATGAGGGTAGCTTGCAGTGTTTTGGCCAGCTTGCTGGACTCGATGATGTTGGTATCCCGCAGCAGATCGAAAAGGATGGCATTGAGATCGCCCACCTGCTTTTCCGTGGAAGCATTCTCCCGCGCAGCGACCTCGATGGCCGAGGCGTCAGTGGTGAGATTGAGAAAATACGTTTCAAAACCGTTGAGCCGCTCTACATCACTGGCGTTGACATGGATTGAAATGAACAGGTCCGCGCCTCGTGCCTTGGCGATCTTGGGCCTGTGAGACAACGGGATGAAGCGATCATCCTCGCGCGTCAACGTCACGGAAATATCGGGCCGGGCGCGCTGGAAAACGGAGCGCAAGGCGAATGCGATTCTCAGAACGACGTCCTTCTCCCGCAGACCGCCGGCTACCGCTCCGGGATCACGACCGCCGTGCCCCGGATCGATGACGATCGATTTCACTTTCAGACCCAGCACCCGATTGAGCGACGTGGCGCCCTGACCGGCTAGCCTCCGGCTCTCGGATGGACCGCCGGATTTTACCACCGGCGTCGGAGTGGCCAGGGCCGGAGTGGCTGGCGTGCGAAAATCGATCACGAGCTTGTATTCACGCGGCAGGGCGAAGGACTTGACCGTGAAGCTGCCCGCCTGATTCAGATCGAACACCACTCGCGTCGCGCCGCTTCCCTGGCGTCCCACGCGGATGCGCTCCAGAGCGGCATCGCCGACCTGGAACGTGGCGGGTACAGTTGCGGCGACCACCACCCGAGGCAGGTCCAGGTAGAGCCGCCCGGGTTTTTCGTCCGTCGCCGCAAGTTCCCCTTGCCGGTATGGCACCGAACCGCTCAGGGTGAGAATCACCCGGGTCCATTCCGGAGTGGAGAGATACTGCACTCGCTTGAGCATGGTCGCGCTTCCGGCGCGCGCCTTGGCCGTAGGGGCCTTCGGCTGCGGCAGGTTGGGGGCCGGTTTCGATGCGGCCACCGGCTCGCGGGCGGGCCGAATCAGCGGAGCAGGCGCTGGGGCTTCCGGATCGAGCATTGGGGCCAGCCATCGGGCCCGTTTGGCGGCCTGTGGGGCCTGATCTCCGTCCGGATAAAGCGCCATCACCTTGCGGTATTCCAAGTAGGCGACGTGGGCATCCCCCAGCGAATCGTAGAAGATCTCTCCCGCGTGCATCAGCGCGTCGTCCGCAAGCGGATGGCGGGGATATTCGTGCACCAGCCGGTGAAAGAGATCGACCGCACGCCTCAAATCTTCCCGGCCGCCGCCGCGGCCGAAGGCGCGCCGCAGGCAAAGACCCGCGCTGAACAGGGCGTCGGGGCTGCGCTTGTGCTTGGGATGGGCTTGTTGAATGCGCATGAACCCGTCGGCCAGTGCTCTCCATGACCGTGGCGTGGCATGGGCCCGTGATTTGAGACGGTGAAAAGCTTCCGCGCTGGTGCGATAGTCCCGCTCGGTATCGTCGGCCCAGATCAAACCGGGGGCTGCGGTCACCGCCGCAAACAGCACCGCCACCACCAGCACCGCCGGCAGTACCGCCACCAGCACCGCCGGCAGCATCGCGGTCGGCGTCGAAGAAGAAGGGCCGCGGATCACGATCCGCCCCCCTTAACCAACTTGCCTTGCAGGGCCTGAAGCAGATTGAGCGCTTCCAGGGGCGTGGTGCGATCGAGCTCCAGATCGCGCAGTTCTTCCAGCACGGGATGGGCTTCGACCAGAAAGGAGAGCTGTTGCCTTACGCGCACGGCGGGTCCGGTACTGGCCGTGACCGGATCGGGCCGCACCGGCGGCTGAGGTACTGCGACCGCGGTGCCTTCGCTGCCGGAAATCAGGTCGTCCATCACCGCATGGGCGCGGTCGACCACTTGTTGGGGCAACCCCGCCAGGCGAGCCACCTGAACGCCGTAGCTCTTGTCGGCTTCGCCGGGAATCAGTTTGCGGGTAAATACCAGCTCGGCACCGTCTTCGCGAATGGCCATATTGAAATTTTTAAGTCTGGGAAGCTCCATGGCGAGCTGGGTCAACTCGTGGTAGTGGGTGGCAAACAGGGTCAAAGCCCCCAAGCGATGGATGAACTCAGCCATAGCCCATGCAATGCTGATGCCGTCGTATGTGCTGGTTCCACGGCCTATCTCGTCCAACACGATGAGGCTTTGCGAAGTGGCGTTGTTGAGAATGTTGGCCGCCTCGTTCATCTCCAGCATGAACGTGGATTGACCCCGGCTGAGGTTATCGGAGGCCCCGACGCGGGTGAAGATGCGATCCACCAGGCAAAGCTCGGCCCGGTCGGCCGGCACGAAGGAACCCATCTGGGCCATCAGTGTGATGAGGGCCACCTGGCGCATCACGGTGGATTTGCCGGCCATATTGGGCCCGGTGAGCAGCACGATCTGCGTTTCGTCCCCATCCAGCACCAGGTCGTTGGGCACGAACTGCTCCTCGAAGTCGATCCGTTCGATCACCGGATGCCGGCCGGCACGGATGGTGATGCGCCGCGGGCCATCTTTTTCGGCCAGCAACGGCCGCGAATAGCGATACTCCCGTGCGGCGTGGGCCAGGGCCGCCACCACGTCGACGGTGGCGATCTTGCGGGCGGTGGCCTGCATGCGGCGTGCGTATCCGCCCAGCACGGTGCGCAACGCCTGGAATTCCTCATATTCGAGTTTCCCGATACGCTCTTCGGCAGTGAGGATCTTCTCTTCGATCTCTTCCAGCCCGGGCGTGGTGAACCGCTCGTGGTTGACCAGGGTTTGTTTGCGCTGGTAGTCGTCCGGGATTTTTGCCTGATGCGCCCGCGACACCTCGATGTAGTACCCGAATACCTTGTTGAAGCGGATCTTGAGGGACGAAATGCCGGTGCGTTCCCGTTCCTGGGCTTCGAGACGGGAGATGATGGTCTTGCTGTCCCGTGAAATGGCGCGCAGTCCGTCCAATTCGGGGATCACCCCATCGGCGATGTAGCCCCCCGCGGCGAGCTTGAGCGAGGGCTCTTCCAGGAACCTATCCGCCAGGTAACGGTACACGTCTTCCATTGGGTCGAAGGACTCGGCGATCTCCCGCGTGAGCGGCGCGCGGAGGGGTGACAGCAGCTCCGGCAATGCCTGTACCGCCGCCAGTGCGCCGCGAAGGGCCAGCATATCGGCGATGCCCACCCCTGGCAGGCTGATCCGGGCCACGATGCGCTCCAGGTCGTGTACCGCGCCCAGACCTTCGCGGAGTTGATCCAGGGGCACCATGGCGCCCGCCAGCTCGGCCACGGCATCCAATCGTTCATTGATCGCATCGCGTTCCAGCAGAGGCCGGGCCAGCCAATGGCGCAACAGGCGGGCTCCCATGGGCGTGCGCGTCTGATTGAGCACGGCGAAGAGGGTGTGGCGCTTGCCGCCGGGGCGGGCGTTGTCGAACACCTCCAGATTGGTCAGGGTGGCCTCGTCCAGCCACATCACCCGCTCGGTGCGGTGGGCGTGGATCTGGGTGATGTGGGTCAGGTCGCACTTCTGGGTCTGCTCCAGGTAAGCCAACAGCGCACCCGCGGCCCGCAGCCCGCAATCGAGATGGGTCACGCCGAACCCGTCGAGGTTGGCCGTGCCGAAATGCCCGGTAAGCCGTTTGTGGGAGGCCGCGGGATCGAACCAGGCGCTGGGCACCCGTTCCATGGCCGGCGGTCCCTGCTCCGCGTCGCCGAGCCGTTCGGTGAGCCGCGCTTCCAGGGCGTCCAAGGCGCTTTCGTCCTCCTCGTTGCGCCCCTGGGGCAGCAGCAGCTCGCGGGGACTGAGCCGCACCAGGAATTCCTCCATCCGCTCAGGATGCTCGGCGTCGAACTCCGCCGCCTCGAACTCGCCCGTGGAAAGATCGACCAGGGCCAGTCCGGCAGGCTTGCCGCGCAGCCGGGGCGCCAGGGCGGCCAGATAGACGTTTCGGTCAGGGTCGATCAGGTTGTCCGAGATGGCCGTGCCCGGCGTTACCACGCGCACCACTTCCCGCCGAACGAGCCCCTTGGCCTGGGCCGGGTCTTCCATCTGCTCGGCGATAGCCACCTTCACGCCCGCCGCGGTGAGCTTGTTCAGGTATTGCTCGAAGGCATGATAGGGCACGCCGCACATGGCCACGGCGTTTTCGCTGTTCTTGTTGCGGGTCGTGAGCGCGATCTGGAGAATCTCCGACGCCCGCACCGCGTCTTCGCCGAACATCTCGTAGAAATCCCCCGCACGAAAAAACAGGATGCAGTCCGGATTCTCCTTTTTCAGCGCGTTGAACTGACGCATCATCGGCGTATCGGACTTCACCAGACTCATGGCACCACACCGATTGGACTGTGACGGTTCACTTCCCGCGGGAATGGGCAGGGGAGCCGGTTTCCGCCGGTTAATGCCGTTTAACCGGGCAAATTAAAGAAACGATTCAAACGCGGGCTGGCCCCCGAATCCGGTCCGTGTAGACTGGAGCCTTGCGAGATCATGCCCATGCCCAGCCCCAAAGAACCAAAAAGCCCCCCGCCATGCAAGGTGATTCTTCTGCGGCGTGAAGCCGGGCAGATTCGCTTCGGTGTGCGGAACGATAGCGAGGCTCCAGGCTTTCCCACGATACCCTTCCCCAACCTGCTGGCCATCGATCAGGCCCTGGAAGATTTCGCCCGGCAGGAGCTGGGATGGGCCGATCCCATCGCCCACGCGAAATTCGTGGAGCGTCCCGATCCCAACGGGAGCCTATATTATCTGGTCGAGGAGCAGGCCCAGTCACCCCAGAAGGCCCAGTCACCACAGGAAACTGCGGAAATCGATTGGCTAGAAGCCCGCCCCGCCTCGCAGCGCCTCGGCGCCGAAGACCGCCGGGCCCTGGCCCGCGTCATGGGCTACCTCAGCGGCCAGCACTTTGCCCCGGGAAAGCGGGGGAACGATCCCTGATGTAAATCCAACACTCGAAACCGCCGATGGACGCGAATGAACACGGATTCTGGGGATCGATTCCTGGGGTTCGGCTCCCGTGGCTGTCAGACTTCGATCTATCTATACGCAGATTGCACGGATTACGCCGATAATAGGCTCGGGGCAAATGGGTGGGCCGGGTTACGTCCCGGCCGAACTTCCATTGCTCGGATCAGAAGCGAAGGGGCATCGCACATGCAAATGCGTCGTTCTATGCCTGGCACTGCCGTACGAAGGCGCCCAGGTCCTGGTTGAAGCGATCGGTGACCTCGAAGAACGGTGCGTGTCCGCACTTCGGGTAGTACGCTTTGGTCGCGCTGGGGACAAGTCGGGCGATGTTGTCGGCTGCCGCTTTCAAAACCATTCGGTCCTCTTCCCCTTGTTGAATCAATACGGGCACCGTCAGGTCCCGCAGAATGTCCTCGTTGTTCATCTCACGGGTAAACATCCCCTGGCGCGCGTATGGGGGAACGGCGGCGGCGAATCCAAGAAATAGATAGAAATCGTGGGGATCCAGATCGTCGAATGTGAGGACATCCATAAATCCCTGAAATGCCGCGCTGCTGATGCCGCCATCGTTGGAGACCATCCCTTCCGCCCGTTCGAGCAAATCGGGTCCGAGCAATGCCATGGCCTCATCCCGGCCGAACTCCGTGGCTGCACCGACGAAACTCAATCCGGCGATTCCGTCCTGGCCTCGGTGGCGAACGTAATCGCACAGGATCCAGCCGGCGTAGGACCACCCGCAGAGCACCGGACGGTCGAGGTTCAGATCCCGTATCACAGCGGCGATATCGTCCGCCCAGATCTTTCCGTCTTGGTACGCCGCAAGATCCTCGGGCTTGTCCGAGAGGCCATGACCGCGAATGTCCATGCGGACGAGGTGGAACCGGTCGGCCAGATCGCTTTCGAATTGCCCGTCCCATGACAATCGGCATGCGCTGAAGCCGTGGATGAACAGAATCGGTGGATTGCCCGGATCGCCCGTCGTCTCGACGAACAGCTTGCAGCCTCCGGCGCCCTCCACGAGCTTTCCGTTGAATTTCGAATCGGTTTTCATCGCGATCTCCTCTTTCAAGTGAGGCAATTTTCGTTCGAACGCGCGAGAGCTCCCCTCGCCTCCGCATCCCCCTTTAATCCGCAATCTCGAGCAGTGTCAAGACTTCCGCCGAAACGGCTCCCGCTGAACGGTCCACGGTAATGTTCCACTCACAGCCAAATGTCCCAACGCCGATATCGAAATGTGCGGGAACGGAGTCAATTTGCGTCTGCCTGCGCAAAAACTTGCCGGATCGGTTCGGATTTCAGAAACCCCACCTTCAACTCGGAATCGGTGAGTCCATCGGCAACTTCCTGCACGACCTCGAGGGCGCTGCGGAATTGCTTTTCCGCCAATTTGACCTTGCCTGTCGCAATGAGCAGATTGCCCATCGCCTGGTGGGTATTCCACTGCTGATACGGATTGCCCAACGATTGGGCGCGCTGCAAGGCTTGTTTCATTTCGGCTTCTGCCTCGTCATACCGACCCTGCGCGGAATGCATCATCCCCCGCAAGCGACCCACACGCACCTGGTACTTCCTGAACGGAAATCTCTCGACAAATCCGTGGTCGTCCAACTTGCGAAGATAGGAATTTGCCGTTTCCGAATCCCCCTGTGAAAACCATAACTCCGCCAATACGAGCAGACAGCGCGGCTTCCAGCGGGGCCGCGCAAGCCAATAATCTGGGTTGTCCACATTTTCCATGACCGCCTCCAGGAATTCCCTCGCCTTTTGGGGGTCTCCTTTCATCAGATAGTTCTCGCCGAGGTTGGTTCTGGCCATGGAATCGACTTCGCAAAGCGTCACCGTTCCCGGCCCCAACAGTTTCTCGGTGGTCGATATGGAAAGGTTGTTGTAGTCGATCGCCTTGTCGAATAAACAAATTTCGTGAAAGGCCCAACCCAAAGCATTGCTTAATTTGATAACACCGTATAGCGAATCCGTCTTCACTCCAAATTCTTTTCCCTCCGACAATACGTCGATAGACTCCTGATAGAGCCCGCATTCTCCCAGCGACAATCCGTAATGCAACACGGAGTTCAGATAAATTCCCGCCGCGGCTTCCGTTTTCTGTTTCGGGAGCATCGGTTTGATCATTTCCTGTGTTTTTCGATAGTCTCCGCGCCAACGGGAGAAAAGGCCGATCACGTATGCGGCTTTCCCAATATGAGGCGAATCGGGGGCGCGCGCCATCAATTCTCGCGTTTCCTGTTCCTTTTGCAGCGCCGCATCGATGTCATCCAACATCACCAACACGAAGGCTTGCTGAACCACAACCCCCAACATATTTGCCGGATCGTCCGCCACAAGGGGTTCGAGTTCCGAACATTTGGCCAATGCGTGCTCGTGTAGGTTTGCCCAAAATGCGAAAAATGCGGTCGTAAACATGGTTTGAATACGCAGTTTCAATTCGCCTTCATTGCGGGCGATCTCTTCGGCCTTGCAAATGTCCTGATAAGCGAACAACCACTGAGCCATTTCACCGAGTATCTGACTCCTCTCGTAATAGAGATCGTACCGCACCTTCCACCGCACATCGGGTGCCCGGTTCTCCAAGATGTCCTTGGCCCGATCGAACAATGCCAGAGCCGTTTTGAGGGAGTAGCTCTGTCGAGCCTTGATTCCCGCTCGCACCAAGTACAGCATGGCCTTGTCCCATACCTCGCCGTTTTCGAAATGGTACGCCAACGCCTCGAAGTGCTCCTCCAGCCGGTCAGGGTAGAGCGCCTCGATCGCTTGTCCTACTTTGGCGTGGAGTTCCTTGCGCTGCTGGAGGAGCAGGGTTTCGTAGACGACGACCTGGGTCAGCACATTCTTGAAGATGTAGGCCGCTTCGGGCACGACACGCACCTGATGGACAAGGTCCCGCCGGGCCAGGGTTTGCAGGCCGTCGGCCAGCCGTTCGGCGGCAGGATAAAGCCGCTCCAGCACGGCTTGGTTGAACTCGCGGCCGATGAGCGAGGCCAGGCGCAGCACCTCGCGGGCACCCTGATCGAGCGCGGTCACCCGCGCCCG
>JACZRV010000123.1 GCA_022574555.1 SAR324 cluster bacterium | reverse complement strand
GTGACCAGCGGGTGACACGCGGTGGGGATCAGATTACGCTGTTGTCGGCAGATATGTACATCGGCCGCCCACGGAAGTGGTCGACCGTCTACTTCCTGGTTAATAGGAGACCTCGCGTTGCACTGTGGGTGGTGCTTCAATACCATACCGGGGGGCGATTGATACTGTATTCCTGGCCGATGAAACGTGAAGATGGCGGGTGAGGTTCCGCCTTTGTTGCGCCGCTTGAAGGGAGCCCGTTCGCTATGGGGTCGATGATTTATCTGACCATCGGACACTTGGAGATCGATTGGGGCAAGAACAACTTCTTCAATGACCACAGCGCTCTGTTTCGGAGGTCTGATATACAGCGCATTCCCTATCGCTATGTCGACGACGATGGCGCACCGCTCATCGAGATGAAGGAAGGCTACTCCTGCTCTCTTGGGACGGTTCTTAAACGACTATCGCTGCTCGGATACTCCGCCGAAGGTGCGAAACGAGCCTTCGAGAGATCGTTGGCGGAAGAAGCTATTGAGACTCCGCCGATCACCTTCGAAGCTTTGGCGACCGCTCTTGCAGCGGTTGATGCGACTAATGTTAATCCCGATTACAACGATGACTACGACCCAGGACAGTTCTTCTCACGTGAGATTTACGATCGATTGGAGCTAGATCGGTTCGTGGAGGACAAGCGTGCCGCACGCTACGATCTTGACACTTTCATGGAAAACTTTGAGCCGTATTGGTTGCTCTGCCTCATGGCCGAAAATCCTGCCAATCATGCGCTGACCGTCAATTGGGGATTCTCCGATGTCGCGGAAAACTATACCGGACGGGATATCTTCCTCCACAATCTGGAACCAGGTTCGAAATTTCTGATCGTCACCGAAGGGAGTTCGGATGGAAGGCTCCTAGCGAAGGCGCTTGTACTGCTGAGACCTGAGGTCGCAGACTTTTTTTCCTTCGTCGACATGGAGGAAGGTTATCCTTTCTCGGGCGCGGGTAATTTGTACCGGTTCTGCCAAGGCCTCGTTAGCATTGGCATTCAAAACCAAGTGCTGGTCATTTACGACAATGATGCGGAGGGCAGGGCGCGCCACGGTGACACTGGAAAACTTTTGCTACCGTCAAACATGCGAGTGATGCGGCTGCCCAGCCTCAGGGACTTCGAGCGATTCTCGACCGTTGGCCCAAATGGACCGAGCCTGGACGACATCAGCGGCCGTGCCGCGGCTGTTGAATGCTATCTCGATCTGCGTTGGCGGATGACGGACGAGCCGAAGGTTCGCTGGACAAGTTATAACAAATCACTCGGACTATACCAGGGAGAGCTCATCAACAAGGCCATCTACGCCCGCCAATTCTTGGACCTGCGGCAACGCGAGGAGGATTACAAATTCACGAAGCTGGAGGCGCTACTGGACACCATTATCGGCGAATGCTCGATTATCGCAGCCCGCCGTTTTGAGGAACCGGCCCATCCTGGGCGCTGATGCCGGCTATTTGTATGATCCTTACCGTCATTCTCTGGGCGCGGCACCCGGAGACTTGACCGCGAGCAGCTCGACCAGGCTTCCACCCTGTTCGCCGATATGGAGATGTCGTGGTGGTCGGAGCAGGCGGAGGGGCTGAAGGGCCGAATCGAGGTGGGGGAGCCGTTCCGCGGTTTTGCGCCGGTTGCGGACTGGGGCGCCGCCCTCAGCCCTTCACGCAAATCAGTTGTTTCAGGGTGTGGCGCACGGTGACCAGGTCTTCCTGGGCGGCCATCACGGCGTCGATGTCCTTGTAGGCGCTGGGAATCTCGTCCAGAACGCCCTTGTCCTTGCGGCATTCGACTCCCTTGGTCTGGCGGGCCAGGTCGGCGAGGGTGAAGCGGCGCTTGGCCTCCCTGCGGCTCATGGCGCGCCCGGCGCCGTGGGCGCAGGAATGGAAGCTCTCGGCGCAGCCCTTGCCCTCGACGATGTAGGAACGGGCGCCCATGGAACCGGGGATGATGCCCATTTCGCCCTTGCGGGCCGAGACCGCTCCTTTTCGCGTCACGTAAACCAGCTTACCGAAGTGCCGCTCGCGGGACACGTAGTTGTGGTGGCAGTCGACCCGCTCCAGGATCGGCGGGTGCTCGCCGGCGATGGCCTCCGCGCCAGGGTAGAGGCGGACGACTTCGGCCAGGACGCGGCGCATGATCTCGTCCCGGTTGAAACGGGCGTAGTCCTGGGCCCAGTGCAGGTCGGCCAGGTATTCCTCGAAACCCGGCCGGCCCTGCTCGAAGTAAGCCAGGTCGGCGTCGGGCAGGGAGATGCGGTTCTGGGCCATGCGCGCCTTGGCCGTCTTGATGTAGTGATCGGCGATGCGTTTGCCGATATGGCGGCTGCCGGAGTGAAGCAAGATCCAGCCTCGGTCCGCCTCGTCCACGGAGACCTCGATGAAATGATTGCCGCCACCCAACGTGCCGATTTGCAGGCGGGCCTTTTCGAGCAGTTCCCTGCCGATGGGGGCCCTCAGGCAACCCGGGCGCAAATGATGCGCGGCCCATGCGCGCGCTTGTTCGCTCACCCGCTCGGGTGGATATTGGGCAAATCCCAGGGGCACGGCGCCCTCGATGGCCCGGCGCAAGCGGCCCAAGCGATCCTCGGCCCGCAACGCCTGGCGGTCCATGGGCAGCCGCACGGCGCACATGCCGCAGCCGATATCCACACCGACGGCCGCGGGGATCACCGCGGATTCGCTGGCCGTTACCGTGCCCACCGTGGCGCCCATGCCCCAATGGACGTCCGGCATCACGGCCACGTGGTGAAAAAGTATCGGTAGTGTGGCGATATTGCGCAGTTGTTGCTCAGCCTGGGGTTCGCCTATGCGGCCCCAGACTCGTACCGGAAACCGCGTGTTCGGCAATGGTTCAGGGGGCATGGGCGGCTCGCCTCGGGTTATTAACCTGCGCCAGAAGGGGTTGGGGATCAAACGACCGCGCCCGGTCAGATGCCCGATCCGGCCAGGACAGGCCCGTTACGGCCGATTCGCGCGCCCGTCGACCGTCGCGCTTTCAATGTGGCATAAGGATTGCTGTTGTTATACGCTATTATGTTGAATATTGCGACGCTCGCTGGCGGCAATATGTGATTTACGCTGCGTCAAATCAATGTTACGTAGGATCGGGGGTCATTCGCCGGACGTCATGTTGAAGCGCAAAACAGCATCCAAAAATAAAATACATGAAGTGCGGCTGGAGAACGAACCGGCCCTGCTGGACGAGATCATATCGACTCTGCAGGACGGCCAGTATACCCGCACCATGGCCAGCGAGCTGCTGCGCGACGTATTGCAATCGGGCACCTATCTCGAAGTGCCTGAGGGCGTCAGCGTGATCAAGGAGGGGGATAAGGACGACGACGTCTACTTCCTGCTGGAAGGGCAGATGGATGTGCGCTCGGACGGCAAGCTGATCCTCAGCTTGGACGCGCCGGGTGACATCATCGGCGAGTTCGCTGTCGTCAGCTCCGCGCCCCGTTCCGCCGACGTTAGTGCCGAGCGCCCCTCGCGCCTCGTACGCGTCTCCTCCACCATCGTGAAGGACCCCGAGGGCGATCCGCAGCGCGCCAATCAGTTTCTCAACGCCTTCACCCACATCATGGCGGCCAAGCTGCGCGAAACCTCCCTGCGCGCCAAGCTGTACGAGGATGCCATGATGGAGGCCGAGGCGTTCGCCAGCAGCGCCCACAGGTTGGAGGGCGAAGTCCAGGACAAGTTACAGCAAGTCAAGCTCTACTCACGGGTGATCGAGTTGACCAATGATGCCGTTCTGATCACCGATACCGATGGCATCGTCCAGCAGCACAATCCCGCGGCGTCGGGGGTCTTCGCGCCAAGTGGAGAGGACATTCACGGGAAATCGGTAGAGAAGCTCTTGAAGGAGTTCAATCTGGGTGAATTCTCCGGTGTACCCAAAAATACCCCTTGGCGGGGGGAGTGGACCCTGGGCAAGGCGCCTAAAGGACTGGTCTTTCAGGCCACGGTTTCGCCCATCACCGGGAGAGACCACAAGCCCATTGCCGTCGCCTACCAATTGCGCGATATCTCCCTGGAACGGGCCCAAGAGCACGATATCGTCCGCAAGAACGAGGAGATCCGCACCACGCTGCAAGAACTGGAATCCACATTCGAGGAATTGCAGCACAGCGACAGACTGAAAATGGAGAGCCTCACGGTGATCTCCAACGAGCTGGCTTCCCCCATCCGCAAGATCCTCAATCACGCCACCAAGCTGATCGACTCCTTATCGCGCCCCCTGAAGCCCGAGCTGATCAACCAGGTCAACCAGATCCAGGACCAGGCGATCTTCCTCAAAGCCATCTCGGAGAACATCAACCAATTGATCGACATGGAGTCCGAGGTTGCCACGGTCTCCGGTGCGGAGCTCGACATCGCCGAGGTGACGCGGCAGATCGTCCGCGAGTTGGAGCCCAAGGCGAAACGCAAGATGGTGACCCTGGAAGTGAAAATGCCCGACGAACCCCTGAAGTTGAGCGGCGACCCGGAGCGCTTCACGGTTATGCTCAACCTGCTCTTGGAGCAGGCGCTGATGGTGGCCCATATCCGCACGAAGCTCGAGATTACCGGTCAGTTGCTGGAGAAGATGAGTCAGGTGCATTTGGATGTGCGCTACACGGGGCCCCTGCTCACCAACACGCCCAACACCGCCAAACTGCAATCCAAGATGAACCTGCTCATCGGCCTGCCCCTGGCGCGCCGGGTGATCTCCCAATACCATGGCTCCCTGCAGTTCCTGAAGGACGGCGCCCAATCCCGCATCGCCATTCTCCTGCCCCTGGCCCAAAAGGAAGGGGAGGAGCGGCCCAACCGGGTGATGATCTCCGACGAGCGCGAGATGGACCGCATGATCGTGCGGGGCGTGATCGAGCATCAATACCCCGGATCGGTGATCCTGGAATCCGAGGAACCCTTCGAGTTTTTGGATAATTACGAGGATTTCCGGCCCGATCTGGTGGTCATCGACCCAGACTTCGCCGAGCCGGGGTGGACCAACCATCGCATCATCGCCGCCCTGGTACAGGATCGCCGCCATTCCTGCCCCGTGCTGGCGGTGAGCGGGCTGTATCAGGATTTCGCCGAACGCACCATCGCCATCGAGCGGGGTGTGACCGATTTCCTGGCCAAGCCCTATTCCATCTTCGACATTCAGTTCAAGGTGAACTCGATGATCCAGTCCCACCGCAAGGTGGAAACCCTCCATGAGACGATGGATCAGGCCCAGCGGCAGGCCTTCACCGACGGGCTGACCCGGATTGCCAACCGCAAGAACTTCGACGGATTCCTGGAAACCCAGATCAACTACTCGCGCCAGACCAAGAAGCCCTGTTCGCTGATCATGATCGACGTGGACAACTTCAAGCACTACAACGATACCAACGGCCATCAGATGGGGGACGAAGTGCTCAAGGGCTTCGCCCAAATCCTCACCAAGTCCGTGCGCTCATCCGACTTGCCGGCCCGTTATGGTGGCGAGGAATTCGTCATCGTGCTGCCCGAGACCAAGAAGGATATGGCGGTGGTCATCGCCGAGAAGGTGCGCCGTGCGTTGATGGAGTTCGACTTCCCCAACGGCAAGAATCAGCCCCTGGGGTTCGTATCGGCCAGTTTCGGTGTCTCCACTTTCGACGAGGACGCCAATACGGGAGAGGGTCTGCTCAAGGCCGCCGACGATTGCCTCTATCTGGCCAAGGACATGGGGCGCAACGTGGTGGTGCAGGCTCCGGCCAGCGCTCACCAGAAAGCCGCCGGCTGACTGCGGCAACGGCAGCGCGGCACAGCGCCCCTCCCCAGGGGTCAACCCCGCAATTGCGGACACCGGGCCGCCGGGGTCCATCCCCACACCACGCATATCTTCCGCCCCAGCCCGCCCCAGGCTATACGATCCGCTTGAAGCGCTTCTCCATTTCGTGGGCACTGATTTTCACCCAGACGGGCCGGCCGTGGGGGCAATGCAGGTCGATGTCGACGTGAGCCAGCTGGGCCACCAGCGCCTCCATCTCCTCGTGGCTGAGGCGGTCCCCGGCGCGGACGGCCCCGTGGCAAGCCACCTTCTCCATGATCTCGTTGAAGACCTCCTCCAGCCGCCCGCTCTTGCCGAAAAGAGCCAGCTCGTCAAGCACTTCCAGCACCAGCGTCCGCACCGCCTTGCCCGCTAGGATGGCCGGCACTTCCCGGATGATGTAGGTGCCCTTGCCGAAGGGCTCGATCTCGAAACCCATGCGCTGCCATTGGGGCAGGTACTGCTCCAGCAGGATGGCGTTTTGCGGGCTCAGCTCCAGGGTCTCGGGCAAGAGATAGCGCTCGCTGATCATGTGGCCCTTGTAAAATTGCAGCCGGTAACGCTCGAAGAGGATGCGTTCGTGGGCAGCATGCTGATCGACGATCAGCAGCTCGCCCCCCTTTTGCACGAGCAGGTAGGTCGCGGCCAACTGGGCCAGCACCTCCATCTCGTCCCCCAGGGGGACGGGAGCGGCGGCCACGGCTGGGGTCAGAGGCTGGAAGTGGAAACCCTCGGAAGCGAGCGGGTTGGTTTCCAGGCCGCTCTTTTCTGCGGGGAGCGGGCCTGCGGGGAACGGGGCCGCGGCAGGCACCGCTGGCGCGGATGGTTCCAGGGCCGGCGGCGGCTCAAGCGCCGCCACCGATTCGTGCAGCGCTGCGCCCGTTTCGGACGGCGGCAGCCCCAGGGCCAGTTGATTTCCGGGTGGCGCCCCGCCCCTGGCCGAGGCGGATTTTTGTCCGCCGGCCGCCAGCCCCAGGGGGCGGGAGACCGGCTGCTCGCGGCCGAATGCGGCCCTGCGGGAGGCGGCCATCAGCCCCTTGTGCAGGCGGTCGGCCAGGACGGTGTGCAGCAGCTGGGCGTTGCGCAGACGAACCTCGGTCTTGGCCGGGTGCACGTTCACGTCCACCTCCTCCGGCGGCAGCACCAGCCGCAGGATATAGGCCGGGTGGCGGTCCTTCATCAGCAGGGTGCGGTAGGCCTGGTAGACCGCGTGATTGAGCCCCGGGTGACGGATCAGGCGGCCGTTGAGGAATAGAAATTGCCAGCGGCGGCTGGCCTTGGCCGACGACGGCAATGAGAGCAGCGCCTCGTAGCCCAGGAGGCCCTCGTGGCCCTCCAGCCGCACCATGCCTTCGCGCAATTCCCGGCCGAAGAGCTGGTGCACCCGCTCCTCCAGGCTTTGGCAGGGGGAGAGGCTGTAGGCGGTTTTGCGATTGTGGATCAGGCGGAACTGCACCTGGGGATGTCCCAGGGCCATGTTCACCATGGCCGATTGGGCGTGCTGGTACTCGGTGGCCGTGGTGCGCAGAAACTTGCGGCGGGCGGGCGTGTTGAAGAAGAGCTCCTCCACCGTCACCTTGCTCCCGCGGGGAAACCCCATGCGGCCCACGGAGCGCTCGCGGCCCCCCTCGATGACGACCCGCGTCGCCCCCGCCGCCTCATCGGCACAGCTGATCAATTCGAAGCGTGAAACCGCCGCGATGGAGGCCAAGGCCTCCCCCCGGAAGCCCAGGGTGCTGATGGAGGCCAGCTCGCTCTCGTCGCGAATCTTGCTGGTGGCATGGCGGCAGCACGCCAGGCGGGTGTCGGCGTCGTCCATTCCGCAGCCGTTGTCCAAGACGGCGATGAGGTCCTTGCCGCCGTTGCGCAGGGTCACCTGGATCTGGTCCGCCCCGGCATCGAGGGCGTTCTCCAGCAGCTCCTTGACCACCGATGCCGGCCGCTCGACCACTTCACCGGCCGCGATCTTGTTGATCACCGGATCGGGGAGCACCTGAATGCAGCCCATCCCTGCCACCTCCTCATGATGTGCGTGGAGCGGTTGGCATTACCCACTAACCATAGCAATTTTTTTTTTGTCTTCCAAGGGGCGCTTCGAGGCGGCTCTGCCAGGCGGCTCTGCCAGGCGGTATTGCCACCGGCCTGCCTCTGGAATAAGGTGACCCCCAGGGGAGGCGTGCCGAGGGGTCCGTGCGGAGGCCCTGCGGGTCAGAGGTGAACATTCGGGTATGGCGCAGCGGGACATGGGGCGGTCGGCGGGCAGGTTCCGGGCCCTGGCGGCGGGTCTGGCGGCGGCGGCGTATCTGGCCCTGCTATACGGCACCACGCCCTTCGCGCGGGAGATCCTCAACGCCCTGCGCTCGGCGCTGGGCGTGACCTTTTCGCCCCTCGTGAGCGCCGGGGTGGTGGCGGTGGGCGCGGCGCTCGTTTTCTTCTACCGCCGCGCCTTATGGCCCCTCGGCCCGCGCCGGGCGCTGCTGCTGGCCGTGATCGCGGCGGCCTATGCGGCCACGATAGCGCTGCTGCCCTGGCCCGAGGAGCGGGTGCACCTGGTGCAATACGGTCTGCTGGCCGTGCTGGTCACCCGCTGGCGCCGCGCCGGGGGTGTGGTGGAATCCCAACGATGGCGGCTGCACGGCGTCGCGTGGGTGCTGGTGGCGGTGGCGGGCGCCGGAGACGAGATGATCCAGTGGTGGCTGCCCGATCGCGTGGGCGATCTGCGCGACGTGGCCCTCAACGCCTGGGCCGCGCTGCTGGCCCAGGGACTGCTGGTGCTGGTGCCGCCGCGCGCCCCCCTGTCCCCGCCGCCGGCGCCGCAATAGTCGGCGCGGAAGACCCGATCGTGGGTGATCGGCGCAACCCGGGCCCGGCAAAAGGCTTCGCCGTGGTGCTGGTTTCGTCAGTGCTGGTTTTGTCAATTGAGAGGTCGTCATGACGTTGCGGGGCAGCATCGTTTGGGTCACCGGCGCCGGCAGCGGCATCGGGCGCGCCATCGCCCTCATGCTGGCCGGGGAGGGGGCGCACGTGGTGCTGATGGGACGGCGGGCCGATCTGCTCGAGGGGGTGCGGGCAGAAGTGCAGCAAAAGGGGGGCCAGGGCGCGGTGGAACCCCTGGACGTGAGCGACCGCGCCGCGGTCACGGCCGCCGCAGAACGCCTGCTGGGGGAACGGGGGCGCATCGACATGCTGGTCAACAACGCCGGCACCAATGTGACCGAGCGCAGCCTCGAGCGGCTCGACCCGGCGGACTGGGACCGGGTGCTGGCGGTGAACCTGACAGGGGCCTATAACATGGTGCATGCCGTGCTGCCTGCCATGCGCGAGGCGGGCGGCGGGCTGATCGTCAATATCTCGTCCCTGGCCGGCATCGCCATCCATCCCCTGGCCGGTGTGGCCTACACGGCCTCCAAACACGGCATGACCGCCCTCAGCCACCACGTCAACGAGGAGCAGTGGCGTCACGGCATCCGTGCCTGTGCCATCTGCCCGGGGGAGGTGGATACCCCCATCCTGGACGCGCGGCCGGTGCAGCTCAGCAGCGAAGCGCGGGCGCGCATGTCCCGGCCGGAGGACGTGGCCGCCGCGGTGCGCATGGTGGCCCTCATGCCGCCCCGCACGACCATCGGCCAGCTCACCATCTTCCCCACCCGGCGGCGCACCCTCGATCCGGGGGAGGTGCCCTGAGCCGTACGGGTCCCCATATATGCGGCGGCATGCGGAGAGTACCCGGCCGACTCCATTGATGCGAGAGGAATCGATGACCGGCACACTGGCCGATTTCCGGGGCGGCTGCCTCTGCGGCGCGTTGCGCTACCAAGCTGCAGGTCAGCCCCTGCGCGCCGTGTACTGCCATTGCCGAATGTGCCGCAAGAGCGGCGGCGGGCCGGTCTCCGCCTGGGTGGGCATTGCGGCGCGCCGGTTTCGCTGGGTGCGGGGCCAGCCGGTGGCCTACGCCTCGTCCGCAAGCGCGACCCGAGGCTTTTGCGGCGCCTGCGGCAGCCCGCTCACGTGGCGCCACGACGCCCAGCCCGACACGGTATTTCTCACGGTGGGCAGCCTGGACCATCCCCATGCCGCACAGCCCCGACATCACCTCTTCACCGCAGACGGCGTCCCCTGGCTCGACATCCACGACGACCTGCCCCGGTACGATGCCTGGCCCAACAATCCAGATTGATCGCGCCCGGCTGATCGCGCCGATCTCATCGCTCAGCCGCGGCCCGCGGCCCCGCAACCGGAACAGCCGTTGGCGGCTGGCCTCATTCCCCGCGGAAATCGAAATCGCCGTGCACCCGGCTCATCATCTCCCGCACGGTCTGGCGCAGTTCCTCCGGGGTGGGCCGGCCCACGAAGTACCAGCCGTTGAAGATGCGGTGAATCGACAGATCGGGCAGCAGCGCGAAGGTGAAGGGCACGGGCAGGGGGCCGTGGGCCTTGTCGGTGGTCTCGCGGATACCGATGCGCTCCGTCAGGGAGAGGTCACCGTCGCTGAGGAAGGGAAATTCAGCCCCCAGCCCGGCCCGGAAGGCCGCGTTGACGTCTGAGGGGTATTTGGACACCGCGGCCACGCCGCAGTAGGAGACCTCGGTCGCGCTATGGAATTGGACCAATTCCGACAGTTGCACCTGTCATTTCGGTCACCAGTGGCCCCGATAGAAGGCCAGCATCAGGGGACGGCCGCCGACGATCTCCTTCAGCGATACGCTGCGGTTCGAATGATCGGTCAGCTCGACGTCGGGGAACGAGTCGCCCACCTTCAGATTGAGCGGCATTGGCGTTTTCTCCTGATTGATTCTGTACGATCGGCGCCGACAGACTGCGGCCCTTGATTCCGCCCCTGGACACCGATGAAGGGTTCCAGCCGTCGGCACCAGCGTTTTGGATGGCCACCATGATTGTGGCAGACTCTGGCGCCGAGCACCAATTTTCGTGGCTACGATCGGCGTTGATCGGCGTTGATCGGCGTTGATCGACGTGGTGGGCGAGGTGCACTACCTGCGAGGCGGCCGGTTAAGGGACAAACCGGTGAATGCCGAGCGTGGCGGCGGGCGCCGCCTGTCCCGAGCGAAGTCGATCTGATCGTCCCGCCCCGCCGTCACGCCTCTTCACGGGCCAGCTGGGCGGCAGTTTCGCGGATGTCGCGCCACGCAGCCTCGACGGCGGCCTGGTCCGTGCGGATATTGCCGATGGCCATGCGCAGGGTGTAGCGGCCATCGAGCACGGTGTGGGAGAGAAAGAGCCTCCCCGATTCGTTGAGACGGTGCAGGAGGGTCTCGTTGAGCCGGTTCAACGCTTCATCGCGGGCCGCGCCCTGGGTGGGCACGCCGGGCCGCCCGGGGGCCAGCCAGCGCAGGCAGACCAGGCTGAAGTGCGTCGGCGCCATGCGCTCGAACGCCGGGTCGGCGTCGATCTCCCCCGCCAGCCAGGCGCCCAGGCGGATGTGATCGCGCAGCCGCGCGCGCAGGCCCTCCATCCCGAAGGAGTTGAAGACCATCCATAGCTTGAGGGCCCGCATGCGCCGCCCGAGTGGGATGCCGTAGTCCATGAAGTTGCGCACCCGGTCCTGTTCCGGGGTGCGCAGAAATTCCGGCACCAGACTGAACGCCGCGCGCACCGCCTCTTCCCGGCGGGTATAGAACGCACTGAAGTCGATGGGCGTGAAGAGCCACTTGTGAGGGTTGACCACCAGGGAATCGGCCTCCGCCGCGCCCTCCAGGGCCCAGCGCTTTTCGGGCAGGAGCGCCGCCATGCCGCCGTAGGCGCCGTCCACGTGCAGCCAAAGCCCCGCCCGGCGGCAGATGCGGGCGATGGCGGGCACGGGATCCACACTGGCCGTGGAGGTCGTGCCCACGGTGGCCAAGACGAAGAAGGGCCGCCGTCCGGCGGCGCGGTCGTCGCCGATGGCGGCCTCCAATGCGCCCGGCAGCATGCGGTAATCCTCATCGACGGGAATTTTGCGCAGGTTTTCCAGGCCGATGCCCAGGGTGATGGCCGCCTTATCCACGGCGGAGTGCGCATGTTGGGAGCAATAGGCGGTCAGGGGCGGCAGATCGTCCCGGCCGGCCAGACCCCGCTGGCGGATATCCAAGCCGAGGATCTCCCTCGCCGTGGTCATGGCCACCAATGCCGCACTGGAGGCTGTGTCCATCAGCACGCCAGTGAATTCGCCGGGCAGACCCAGCCCCTGCCGCAGCCAATCGAGCACCACCTCTTCCAGCTCAGTCGCGGCGGGAGAGGTCTTCCAGAGCATGGCGTTGACGTTGAGCGCCGCGGCCAGTAATTCTCCCAGGATGCCGGGCATGCTGCCCGTGATGCCGAAGTAGGCGAAGAAGGCGGGGTGATTCCAATGGGTGATGCCCGGCAGGAGAATCTCGCGGAAATCCCGGAATTGCGTATCGAGCGGCACCGGTGCCTCCGGCGGTGCAGGCGGCAGGGCGCTGCGCACCTCCCCCGGCCGCGTGCGGGCCATCACGGGCACCCGCTCCGGGTGCGTGAGATACTCCGCGATCCAATCGATCATTTCGTGGCCGGTCTTGCGGAAGCTTTCCGGGGCGATATCGCCCAGGGTGGGGACGTCGTCTGCTTTCATGCTTTGGGCTCCCGGCTATGCCGTGTATGATTGCCGTGTATGATTGTGAGAAGAAGAGGACTCCTGCGGGCCGCTCCCGCCCATTCATGCACCAGCTCGAATCGAAATGTCCAACCTGCAAAACGTTACCAGTGCGAAACATGCATGCCTCCACCGGCAGCACCCCGGCCGGCAGCACGTCCTCCGCCGCGCGGGTGCCGCGGCCGTCACGATTCCGCGATGGGCGCTCGTCGCGGCGTTGACAGCCGGCCTCTGTGCCCTGACGGCGAATCCCCTCCCGGCTCAGGAGCAGGCCGGTGAAGCCCTGCCCGAGGGGCGCATAGTGGGGCGGATCGTCGGCCACCCGGAGGCGGGGAGACCGGTCATGCTGCTGCAAATTCGGCTGGACGAGCAGGGCCAGCCCACCCCCTCGCCCATCGGCCGCTCGGAAACCACCGAGGGCGGCGCCTATCTCTTCACCGGCGTGCCCATCGATCCCCACACCGTCTACCAGCTGGGCACACGGATCGACGG
>JACZRV010000122.1 GCA_022574555.1 SAR324 cluster bacterium | reverse complement strand
CGTCTTCCAGGCTGCCGGCGCTGGGTTCGCTCAGGGTGACCGTGAAAGCTTCCTCTACCTCATGCACATTGTCGTTCACCAGCGCAACGGAAGTGGTCGCGGTCGTCTCCAGGGAGGCGATTGTCACGAAACCAGTGGCCTCGGTGAAATCCGACCCCGCCTCTGCAGTGCCGTTGGCTGTGGTGTAAACCACCGTGGTGTCGGCAACGGTTCGTCCGCCCAAACTGACGGTGAACACGATCGTGCCATCCGATTCAAAAGCGCTCGCATCGGCGATGCTGACGGTGGGAATGGGGTCAACGTCGCTGATCGTCCCCGTAGCGTCCGACGCCGTGGCGGACAGGGTGGCGTTGGATTCCCCATTCAGAGCCACCGTTAAGGTTTCATCGGTTCCCTCGTAGAGACCGTCAGCGATCGTCTCCACCGTGATCGATTTGGAGAATTCTCCCGGCTGGAAGGTGAGGGTGCCCGGCTCCGGAGCCGTGTAGTCTGTGCCGGCTTCGGCCGTTCCCGCAGCGGTGGCATAGTCCACCGTCACGGTCAGCTCGGTCTCGCCGCTCAACGTTACCTCGAAGACGGCGGATTCCCCTTCGATGACCGAGACGTCTCCGATGGCCAAGGTCGGCGGGCCGTCGTCATCGCCGCCGTTCTCCACCGCGGCGTCATCGTCTCCATCACCACCTCCTCCCGTGCACGCACCCAGGGCCAGAAAAATGGCCACCACCAGCGCCTGCCAGCCTGGAAGGGGTTGCAGCCAAGTCAGCGCGCAACCGGACAGCAATACCAGGGTTGCCGTGAACAGCAGAAGGAGCCGCAGGGGGGCACATGGTGAAACCGGTGCATCTTCATGGCAGATTCCTTTCTTCTAAACCGATGAATACCAGTAGGAGCCATCAATCCGGCCCTGCCAACCCCTCAAATCTCCGCTATCACAATAATGGAAGTGGAGTCCACACCATTCCGGATCGCGGTCTGATTAAAATAAAGCCTCGCGTAATGGTCGAAAAAGCGACATTCATAGCGGAATCTTATGCCACAAATTTGCTATTTTGCAACCCAAAACAGGGTTTTGTGCCCTTTGTGCCAAAAAAAAGGGAAACCGGAAAACCGATTTCCCTTTTTATTTCAGCGGGGTCGACGGGACTTGAACCCGCGGCCTCCGGCTTGACAGGCCGGCGTTATAACCAGCTTAACTACGACCCCGATCGATTGGTGCGGCGGCGAAGCGCCGCTTGCGCAGGTGCGCAACATCATTATAGGCGTAAGAGAGAGGCGGAAGTCAATTGTCGATCCGATGCGATGGCCGGTGGCGGTGGTCATGATTTCCTCAGGAAGAGGTGAACGTCCATTACATTGTTGCGGGTGGGGGGCACTTTGATCAGGTTTCCGGAACGCTCCAGGAGGTGATAGGTGTCGTTGTCTTTCAGCAGGGCGTCGTAGGGGATGCCCTCATCCTGTATCCGCTGCCAGCTTTCGCGGTCCACCACGCCGCCCGCGGCGTCGTTGGGTCCGTCGTTGCCGTCGGAGCCGGCAGCGAGGAAGGCGGTGCGGCCGTCGAGGCGGGGCATCATCAGCGCCGCGAGCTCCTGACAGCGCCCGCCCAGGCCGTTGCCGGTCACCTCGACCAGGGTTTCCCCTCCTGAAATGAAGCACAGTCCCCCGCCGTCGAGTTGCGGCTCGGCGCAAAAATCGACCCAGCGATGAAGCAGGCGGGGCAAGGCCACGGCGTTGAGCCCGGTCGTGGGCTCTTCCGCGATGCGTGTGAAGAAGCCCTCTTCCTCTGCGGCCTGTTGCATGGTGCGCAGGAGATGGATGTTGGCGCCGATCAGGCCGTTTATGGGCGGCTGGCTGAGTCTTCCGAAATCCTTGGCCGCGCCGCCTGATTGCAACAGTTCTCGAATGGACGGCGGGGTCTGTTCCCAGATGCCCTTGCGGCGCAGTAAGCCGGCCACCTCGGCGGCATCGACGGGTTCGGGCACGGTGGGGCCGGAGCCAATGCTCGACAATGCATCGCCCGGCACGTCGGAAAGATAGAGGCCCAGCACGCGGGCCGGATGGGCCAATGCGGCCAATCCGCCACCCTTGAAGCGGGAGATGGCCTTGCGCACCCGGTTGATCTCGTGGATGTCCATCTCGGTGCGCAGCATGGTATCGATCAGGCGCTGTTTTTCCTCCAGGGTGATCCCCTCCCGCGGGGCGGGCAGCAGAGCCGAGGCCCCACCGGAAACCAGCACCAGCAGCAGGTCGCGTACCCCCAGGGGTTCGACCATCCTCCGCACGGTCTCAGCGGCAGCGATCCCGGATTCGTCGGGGACAGGGTGACCGGTTTCACGCACCGGGAAGGGCAATCCCTCCATGGAAAATCCCGCCTTGGTGACCACCAATCCCTCGGCAATGGCGCCTCCCAGCAGGCGATGGGCTTCGGCAGCCATGGGTGCGGCGGCCTTGCCCACGGCCAGGAGGGCGATGCGCCCCTCCGAATGAAGCGCCACATGCTCGTCGCGATCCAGGAAGCGGACGGCCAGCCGCTTCCCTTCGAGCCGCAGGGCCCTTTGCATCAGGATTTCGGGCGTGATGGCGTCGAGCCCGCGTTGGTAAAGCTCGACGGCCAATCGGCGCAAACGCTCGCTCATGATTGATATTCCAGATCGATCATCCGTATCGAGCCCGTATTGCAGGATCGCGCCTTGACCCTATAGATCTGCGAGGACTCACGGTTCGCGCTATCCGGGATTCGGCGCTTCAATGCTTGCCTGCCTGCATTTCCTTCTGCACGCGGCTCATGCCCGGACCCGTGATGATGTAAAAGGCCAGGCCGGTCAGGGTCACCGGTATCCACTGGGCGAGTAGAAAAAAGACGCTGGCGGCCAACGCGGCTTCGTGGGACACGCCGAAGGGAGTCAGGGCGAATACGAATGCCGCCTGGATCATCCCGAAGAATCCCGGAACGCTGGGGAGGGTAACCACCAGCGCCGTAGCAGCCACAACCAAGGCACCGATTCCCGGCGCCACGACGACGTCGTAACTGTAGAGCGCCATCCACACCATGCCCCCCATGGTGGTCCATTTCAACAGCGACAATGCTACCAGGGGCACCAGCGCTCGAGGCGATCGCAGGGCGGAAAGCCCGGCCTCGCTGCCGGCCAAAAACCGGGTGCCCAACACCCTGATCTTTTTCGGCAAAGGCCGGCTCCAGGCTTCCCACCAGCGCCCGAAGAAGGCCGGATACCGCAGGAAGAGGCCCATACCCACCATACCGAGGACAAATAAGGCCGCCGCCGCGCGAAATGCGTCCTCGAAGTCCGCGGGGAGCGATTCCAGGGTGAATGTGGCCACGAAGAAGAGGAGCAGGATGGCGAAAACGTCCAGGGCGCGCTCCACGACCAAGGTCATGAAGACTCCGCTGCGCGAAAGCCCGTTCTGTATTGCAAAGACGATCGCCCGCACCAGGTCGCCCATGTGCGCGGGCAGGAGATTGTCCCCGCCAAATCCGATCATCATGGCGGGGGTCACATGGGCCGTTGAATAGCGGCCCAGAGGACGCAGGATCAAGGACCAGCGCAGTGCTGTGATCCAGTAAAACAAAACGAGAAGCGCCAGAAAAGGAAACACGACCCAGTAGTCTCCCTTTCCCAACAGGGTCATCAACTCGGCGATGTCCACGTCCCAAAAGGCATAAACGATCATCAGCCCTGTGACGCCGAGGGTCGCCACAAGAACCGCGAGTCGTTTCACGAAACAGCACTCCCGCTGAAAAGCGTTGATAAAATCATGGGAATGTCAAGATGGGATATTCAAACGGCCGGTTGGGATAGCACCCTCGACTTGAATTGATGGATGCCGGCCGTACCATGCCTTTTGCGGGCGCATCGATCAGGCCGACGGGACTCCCGCGGTATCGATTGGGGGTCAATGAATCGGGATCAATCCGCCTGGCGGGATAGATACTCATCGATGCAGCGGGCGGCCTCGCGTCCTTCCCAGATAGCCCACACGACCAGGGACGCGCCGCGGGTCATGTCTCCGGCTACGAATACCCCAGGAACGGTGGTCATGTAGCCGGCGTCCCGTTTGATGGCGTGCCGTTCGTTGAACTCGACGCCCATCTGATCCGGCAGCCCGGCGCGCACCGGACCCAGAAATCCCATCGCTAAAAGTACCAAATCGACCGGTTGCGTAAATTCAGTGCCTGAAACCTCCCGCATCATCGGGCGGCCGTTGCCTTCGCCGGGGGGCAGCCATTCCACCTCCACCCCGGAGAGCTCCCTCACCATCCCGTTTTCGCCGTGGAAGACCTTGGAGAGCACACTCCAGCGCCGGATGCCGCCTTCTTCGTGGGACGCTCCTGATCGCAGCACTTCGGGCTTGGGGAGTATTTCGAATTGATGCACCTCGGCGGCGCCCTGACGATGGCAGGTGCCCAGGCAATCGGCCCCCGTGTCTCCCCCACCCAGGATGACGACCCGCTTGCCCGTGGCCAGGATGTCGTCCTCCGGCGGTAGGGAATCGCCGGCCCCGCGCCGGTTTTGCTGAGTGAGGTATTCCATGGCGAAATGGATTCCCCCCAGATCGCGGCCTTCCAGATCGGGGGCGAGGGGTCTGGCGTCCTCAGCGCCGCCGGCAAGGAGGATCGCGTCGAAATTCGTGCGCAGTTCCTCCACCGAGATATCTTTCCCCACCTCGGTGTCCGTATGGAAGACCACGCCCTCCTCCCCCATCTGCTCGACGCGGCGATCGATGATCACGCGCTCCATCTTGAAATCTGGAATGCCGTAGCGGAGCAGCCCCCCGAGCCGGTCGGCCTTCTCGAATACTGTCACTTGGTGACCTTTGCGGGCGAGCTGTTGTGCACCGGCCAGCCCGGCGGGACCGGAACCTATCACGGCAACGCGCTTCCAGGTCTGCCGCACCGGGAGTTGGGGCCGCACCCAGCCTTCCTGCCAGGCTCGGTCGATGATCGCTTTTTCGATGGCCTTGATGGCCACCGGCGGCTCGTTGATCCCCAGGATGCAAACCGTTTCGCAGGGCGCGGGACACACTCTGCCCGTGACGTCGGGGAAGTTGTTGGTGCGGTGCAGCTCACGCAGCGCCCCAGCCCAATCGCCCCGGAAGATAAGGTCATTCCAATCGGGTATGAGATTGCCCAGGGGGCAGCCCTGGTGGCAGGTGGGTATTCCACAATCCATGCACCGTGCGCCCTGATCCCGGAAGCGCTCGACTTCCCAAGGCAGATCGATTTCACGGTAGTCCTTGATGCGCTCGATCACCGGCCGCTTCGGAGGCAGCGACCGCTCGTATTCGAGGAATCCGGTCGGCTTGCCCATCAGGCGATCTCTCGCCGGCTCAACTCCCCCCGTTCCATCAGCACCCGCTTGTAGTCGATGGGCATGATCTTGACGAACTGACGCACGTAACTTTCCCAACTGGCCAGAATGCGTTTGGCTTTCGGGCTGCCGGTGTATTCCACGTGCTTGTACAAGAGGCTGGAGATGATGTCCACGTCTTCCGATTGCAACGTTTCCAGGGCCACCAGGTCCATGTTGCACCGGCCCGGGAAGGCGTCCGACTCGTTGAGCACGTAGGCGATTCCGCCGGACATGCCGGCGGCGAAGTTGACGCCGGTCTCGCCGATGATCACGACATAACCGCCGGTCATGTATTCGCAGCAGTGATCGCCCACCCCCTCCACGACCGTATGGGCGCCGCTGTTGCGGATGGCGAACCGCTCGCCGGCCACGCCGTTGAAGAAGGCCTCGCCGCTGGTGGCGCCATAGAGCACCACATTGCCCACAATGACGTTCTCCTCGGCGGCAAAGGTGGAGCCTTCCGGCGGCCGGGCGATGAGCCGTCCGCCGGAAAGCCCCTTACCGGTGTAATCGTTGGCGTCGCCGAGCAGGTTGAGCGTGATGCCCCGCGGCAGGAACGCGCCCATGCTCTGGCCAGCGGTTCCACGCAGGGTGATGTGGATCGTGCCGTCGGGCAGTCCCTCCACGCCGTGCCGCTTGGAGACCATGGACCCCAGCATCGTCCCCGTGGTGCGGTCGGAGTTGCGGATGGGCAGATCGAGCTTGACCGGTATTTTGCGTTCCAGGGCCTCCCGGCACAGCGCGATCAATTTGTGGTCCAGCACCCCCGCAATCTCGTGGTCCTGCTCCTCGGTGTGATGGGTGGCCACGGACGGGTGCACGTCGGGCTTGTAGAGGATTTCGCTGAAGTCCAGGCCCTTGGCCTTCCAGTGGGAGACGGCCTTGCGCACCTCGAGCCGGTCCACCCGGCCCACCATCTCCGCCACGGTGCGGAATCCCAGTTCCGCCATGCAACGGCGCGCCTCTTCGGCCACGTAAGTGAAGTAACGTGTGACGTGTTCGGGCGTGCCGTTGAACTTCTTGCGCAGACGGGGATCCTGGGTGGCGATCCCCACGGGGCAAGTATTGAGGTGACAAACCCGCATCATGATGCAGCCCAGGGAAACCAGAGGCGCCGTGGAAAATCCGAACTCCTCGGCGCCCAGAAGCGCCGCGATCACCATGTCCCGCCCCGTTTTGAGCTGGCCATCGGTCTGCACGCGGATGCGGCCGCGCAGATCGTTGAGCACGAGGGTCTGCTGAGTTTCGGCCAGGCCGATCTCCCAGGGCACGCCGGCGTGCTGGATGGAGGTCAACGGCGAAGCGCCGGTGCCTCCGTCGTAGCCGCTGATGAGCACCATGTCCGACTTGGCCTTGGCGACCCCTGCCGCGACGGTGCCCACGCCGGACTCCGCGACCAGCTTGACCGAGATTTGGGCATCGGGGTTGGCGTTCTTCAGGTCGAAGATGAGTTGCTTGATATCCTCGATGGAATAAATGTCGTGGTGGGGCGGCGGCGAAATCAGCTCCACGCCGGGTGTGGTGAACCGGATCTTGCCGATGTACTCGTCCACCTTGTGGCCGGGAAGCTGGCCCCCCTCGCCGGGTTTGGCGCCCTGGGCGATCTTGATTTGCAGCTCCCGGGCGTTGACCAGGTAGAAGCTGTTCACACCGAACCGCCCGGAGGCCACCTGCTTGATGGCGCTGTTGCGCGAGTCACCGTTGGGATCGGGCGTGTAGCGCACCACGTCCTCGCCCCCTTCGCCGGTGTTGCTCTTGCCCCCGATGCGGTTCATGGCGATGGCCAGGGTCTCGTGGGTCTCGCGGCTGATGGAGCCCAGGGACATGGCGCCGGTCGCGAAGCGCTTCATGATTTCCGAGGCCGGCTCCACCTCTTCCAGGGGGATGGCGTTTTTCTTGAACTCGAACAGCCCGCGCAGGGTGCCCATCTTCTTGGCTTGATTGTTGATCCACTCGGCAAAGCGGTCGTAGGCTTCCCGGTCATTTCCCCGCACGGCGCTCTGCAGGTCCCAGATAGCCTCCGGGGACAACACGTGGTGTTCGCCTTCCCGCCGCCATTGGTAAACCCCGCCCACATCCAGGTAGGGATTGACTTGATCGCCCTCTTGGAACGCAGTGGCGTGCCGGCTCAGGGCTTCCTGGGCCACCTCCCGCAGGCCGACTCCCCCGATGCGGGAAACCGTTCCGGTGAAGTACTTCTCGATCACGTCCCGGTTGATCCCCACGGCCTCGAAGATCTGTGCCCCGTGGTAGCTTTGCAGGGTGGAGATGCCCATTTTGGCGAAGACCTTGAGCATCCCCTTTTTCAACGCCTTGATGTAATTCTGGATCGGCTTGGGTACCTGGGCCTCGTGCTGATGGCGGAACAGGGTGTTTTCGTCCACCAGGGTTTCGAAGGCCAGGTACGGGTTCACCGCCGAGGCGCCGTAGCCCACAAGCATGCAAAAGTGGTGCACCTCGCGGGCTTCGCCGGTCTCGATGATGAGGCCCACGTTGGTGCGGGTGCCCTCGCGGATCAGGTGGTGGTGCACCGCCGAGGTGGCCAGCAGGCTGGGAATGGGGGCGTGATCGTGGTCCACGCCGCGGTCGGTAAGGATGATCAGGCTGTAACCTTCGCGCACCGCCTCTTCGGCCCGCCGGTTCAACTCGTCCAGGGCGGTGATCATTCCTTGGGGGCCGTCGTGAACCTTGAACAGCATGGGCAGGGTGCGCGCCTGGAAATCTCCCACGCTTACATGCCGCAGCCGCTCCAAGTCGTAATTGGTAAGTATGGGATGAGGCTGGCGCAGCACATGGGCGTTGACCGGGGCCTCGTCGAGCAGGTTGCCTTCCCGGCCCAGGAAATTCACCAGCGACATCACTGAATACTCGCGGGTGGAATCAATGGCCGGGTTGGTCACCTGGGCGAAGTTCTGCCTGAAATAGTTGAAAAGCAGAACCGGCCGGTCTGAAAGCACTGCCACAGGCACGTCGGCGCCCATGGAACCCACGCCCTCCGCGCCGTCGCCCGCCATGGGCGGCAGGATGATCTTGAGGTCCTCCTTGGAGTAGCCGAAGACCTGCTGCCGCTGCAAGACGGTGTCGTGATCGGGCTGGTGCACGTGGGGCGGCTCGGGCAGATCCTCCATCTCGATCATGTTCTGCTCGATCCACTGCCGGTAGGGGTGCATGGCCATGACTTCGGCCTTCATCTCCTCGTCCCGGATGATCCGTCCGGCGACCGTGTCCACGACGAAGATGCGCCCCGGCTGGAGCCGCATTTTCTGTTCCACGTTCTCCGGCGCTATATCGAGCACGCCCACCTCTGAGGCCATAATGGCGCGTCCGTCCTTGGTGACTATGATCCGCGCGGGACGCAGCCCGTTGCGGTCCAAGGTGGCGCCCACCAGACGTCCATCGGTGAAGGCGATGGCGGCCGGTCCATCCCAAGGTTCCGCCAGGGTGGCATGGTACTGGTAAAACGCGCGCCGGTGCTCGTCCATGTGAGGGTTTTGGTCCCACGCCTCAGGAATCATCATCATGATCGCGTGCGGCACCGAACGTCCCGTCAGCACCATGAACTCGAGCATGTTGTCGAAGATGGCCGAATCGCTCCCGGCAGGCTGCAGCACCGGGAACAGCTTGCTCAGATCGTCGCGGAACAGACGCGAACGCAGGTTCTTCTCCCGCGCCCGCATCCAGTTCAGGTTGCCGCGCAGGGTGTTGATCTCGCCGTTGTGGGCCTGGAAGCGGAAGGGCTGAGCCAGTTCCCACGAGGGGAAAGTGTTCGTACTGTAACGGGCGTGTACCAGGGAGATCGCCGTGGTCAGCGCTTCGTCCCGCAGGTCCGGGTAGAAAGGCTCGATCTGCCCGGAGGTCAGCATGCCCTTGTACACCATCGTGCGGCTGGAAAAGCTGGGGATGGAAAAGTCTTCGATGCCCCGCTCTTTGGCCCCTTTCTCGATCCGCCGGCGGATCACGTACAGCTTACGTTCGAAGGCATCGTTGTCCGCCAAATTCGACGCGGCCTCGACGAAGACCTGGCGGATATAGGGTTGGGTCTTGCGTGCCGCCTGACCCAGCAAGGTGTTGTCCACCGGTACCGTGCGCCAACCGAGAATGCGTTGCCCTTCCCCTTGCACGACATCGTTGATGACCGATTCGCACAGCGCGCGGTCGCCCGGTTCCTGAGGGAAAAAGATCATCCCCGCCCCGTAGTTTCCCTCCGCCGGGATGCGGAAGCCCAAAAGGACGCATTCCTTCTGAAAAAAACCGTGGGGCATCTGGATCAGGATTCCCGCGCCGTCGCCCACATTGGTCTCGGAACCCACCGCACCCCGATGGGTCAGATTGATGAGAATTTCCAGACCCTGGCGCACGATGTCATGGGAGCGCCGCCCCTTGATATCGACCACGAAACCGACGCCGCAGCTATCCTTCTCGTTGGCCGGATCGTACAATCCCTGCCGCTTGGGAAATGAAGGATGGGTCATGGCGTTACTCCTCAGTCAGACTTCCGTTTTGGCCTGACGATGCCCTTGTAGATCAAATTTGGCTGCGGTGGCTGCGTTACCTTGCCGGATACCGTGCATGCACCGGAGCCGATCCAGCCCCGCCGTTGGCGATAGCCGTTACGGACACGATAGCGGCTATTTTTCGGCTTTTTCAACCGGCATGAGCAGATCGACGACAAAACCGGAACGAAGCGGTTTTGTCCCGAGACTGAACCGGATTCTTCCGTGACCGGATGCGGAAGCCTGGGACGGAAACCATCGGCAGGGCGCCATAGCTCACACGCCGGGTTCCCGGCGGCCTCAAACCGAAAACCCGCATTAGATTTCTAACTTTATAATGAATAGGTGATTTGGGGGCCGAAAGTCAAGGAGCACCGGCAAGACCGGGCGCCGAAATTGGCTGCGCAGCCAGCCGCAAGGGCTGGATCTATCGGCGGGCGAGACCGTAATATCCCCGCCACGCCCGCATGCCGATTGCGGTCGGGGCACCGGCTGGGGCTGGGATGGGCACAGAGGCCTACTGGCTTCCGGGAGGCTTATGCACCGACATTTTGCAAGGTATCGAAAACCTCATCTTCATACTGGCCCCATTCCTCGCGGGGCAGGATGAATACCTGAGTTTTGAGCTTGACGACCACCTTTTCGATAAATTCCAATTCGTCCCCCGTGGCGGCGCCATCAACGTAGGATACCGCGCACAGGGTTTTTATCAGCAAGTGATTCGCGTCGGTCGACTTGAGGCTGCGCAGACTCTTGATGAGGCTGACCTTGGCCTGGGCCAAATTCTGCTTCTCCTCGTCGGTGAGGCCCATTTCCGTGGCGAATCGCCGCAGAATCTTCTTTTCCCACGGGTCGAAATCGTCATCCAGCTTGGCGAGGTGAACGGCGAAAAGCAGGATCGTTTTCAGTTCTTCGCGGGAAATTTCGCTCATAGTCAGAGGTCAAATCGCCGAGGCCCCATGCTGCCCACGGAGTACTCGGGCATTTCCGCAGGGAAATGTTCCCCCGCGAGTTCCGCATCGGTCCGATGGGCTGGCTTTGTGGTGGTCCGCTGCCGGGGCCCCGTTCCAGTTGCTGGTGATGGGCGAGGCGATGAAATCCACCGCCATCCGCACAACCGTGGTGTTACGATCGAGGAGCGTTCCAGGTCACCACCCTTCCGCCTAACACACAAGGCCGGAATCGTCAAAAAAATGACGGGCCTCATCCCGCCGAATTTCGTGGCACCCCGAAAACGGAATATGAACTCACGCCCTCGAATCTGCGTCGAGATGAACGGTGCCCCATTCCAGCCGGGTGCGGCACGATGCTCTTTGACGGTCTTCGCGCTTGCTGCCAACATCGTAGGGGACGAAATGTCTTGGGCCTGCCGATCTGCACAGATTGAAGCCGCACCGTTCCGTTCGTACCGTCAGAAATCGGACCTGCCCTTGAGAAACCGCCCTTGAGAAACCGCCCTCGAGAAACCGCATGCGTCGTACTTATTCACAAAGAACTTATTCACAGAGCTCTGTTCCAAAAAACACTTATTCACAGAGCAACTCGCAGGTGAAGGGCGAAGGCGCCTTGGCCAAAATGCTGGGGGAGGCCCTCTCTACGCCCGCCCAAAGCGCATACCGGCTGACCCACCGCTTTCACGCGTATCCCGGCAGGTGCCACCCCCACCTGCCGCAGACAATTCTGGGAGCCCTGGCACGGCCCGGAGAATCCGTGCTGGACCCGTTCATGGGCGGGGGCACGGTGCTCGTGGAGGCGCTGCTGCAGGGGCTGAAGGCCACCGGTAACGATCTCAATCCGATAGCCGGCCTGGTGGGGCGGGAGCGCGCCCGGCCCCGCACTCCGGCGGATGCCGCCCTATTAACCGCCGAGGCCGAACGGATCGCCGGGCTGGTGGAAGGACTCCGCCGCGAGAAACGCCCGCCAAGGGTCAACCGGCAGCACCTGCCCCGCCTCAAGCCTTTGTATCAGCCCCATCTGCTCGCCGAGCTGGTGCAGTGGATCAGGCTGATCGACAGCATGCGGCCGGGCGGCGAGCGGGAAACCCTGCGGGCGGTCTTCTCGGCATTGGCGGTCAAGTTTTCCGTGCGGCGCTCCGCTTCCAAAGCGGAATCCAAGCCGGTGCACTATCCCAAGGGCGCCGTGACCCGGTTCTTCATGGAAAAGTGCCGCGAGTTGGCTCAGGCCCAGGTGGAACTCGGGCGCTTGCTGCCCGCTCCCTGGCCCCACTGCAAAATTCTCAGCGAGGACGCGCGGCTACTGCCCTCTCTCGGCTGGTCCTGCGTGGATCACATCGTCACCAGCCCGCCCTATCCGGGGCTGTCCGGCACCTACGATCACCATCGCATCTGCATGGACTGGCTTGATCTGGACGGCGAACCGTTTCGCACTGGGGAAATCGGTGCCCGCCGGCAGGGCGAAGCCTCGGGCTGGAGCGCGGCCTTGGGCGATGTGCTGGGAAGCCTGGCCCGCGTATTGAAGCCGGCAGGCAATCTGATTCTGGTCATCGGTGATTGGGCAGATAGCAGCGCCCCCTCGACTGCCGCATCGCCGTCAGCGAGCGCCCGGCGGCGATCCAGCCGGCCCCATGCCGTGGACGGCGCGGGCATGGCCATCCGCATCGCCGCCGGCAAGGGCTGGCGCTGCCTTTCCCGCGCCTCCGTCCTGCGCCCAGCGCACAACAAATGGGAAAAGCAAGCCTTCGCCAAACGAGGCAAATGGGAGCACGCGCTCCATTTCCGGCGCGACGCAGGCGCTACCACCGGCCGCTCCTGAGCGGCGGCTGCCGCACCATTCCCGCCCTGGCCCGATCCCGGCCTCGCGTTAGACGCCCCCATCTGCGCCAAGCCTTTGCCATCCGATTCCCTCGACAGCCGGGCATTGTCACAGGGTTCAAGTTGAGGCGGCAGGGTGGTACGGAACAGCAGATTTACAAGCCACTGATATGATAAATGTAATTGGCTTCGTTTTGTATTTTTGGAATATTTCGGGCACAGGGGGCCACATTGACCTCACCCAAATTCGTTCCCGTGCACGGGAAGGGGAAGGCCGCAGGCCGGGGGCGGGGTCTCGTAGTCATTGTAACCGATCCGCCGCCCGCCGGAAAGCCCCTGGCCGCGAATTGCCGCAAATGGCCGGGTCTC
>JACZRV010000121.1 GCA_022574555.1 SAR324 cluster bacterium | reverse complement strand
CCATCACGTTCCAGCAGGATCCCATGCCGGAAAATCCAAGGGGTGAGGGGGCTTCTCCCACGCTACGGTTGCACCGCACGTCGGTGCGCGAGGCAGCCATCCTGATGATGCTGGCCGTGGGAGTGGGTTTGGCCAGTGGGCTTTCCGCGGTGATCCTCAACGTCTCGGTGCACGGCGCCATCCATTGGCTGTCGCAGTGGCATGGCCGGGTGTGGCTAGTGGCCGTTCCCGGGGTGGGGGCGGCTTTGTCGGTACTGTTTCTCAGGAACTGGCTCAAGGATCACGGCGGTCATGGCGTGCCCGAACTGATCCGGGCAGCCACCACTGGCGGGGGGGCTCTGCAGAAGCGTCTCATATTTTCGCGTCTGGTCTCCAGCTTTCTCACTGTCGGCTCGGGGGGGGCGGCGGGTTTGGAAGGACCCATCGCCACCAGCGGCGGAGCCATCGGCAGCGCGATCGGTAAGCTGTTTCGATTCAGCGAGCGGCGGCGAACGCTGCTGTTGGGCTACGGAGTGGCAGGGGCCATCGCCGCCATCTTCAACGCGCCCCTCACCGGCACCGTCTTCGCCCTCGAAGTGATTCTGGGCGAATGGAGCGCCCTGTCCATTCTGCCCACGATCGTGGCCGCGGTTTCGGCGACCCAGTTCAGCCGGCTGGTCATGGGCGACCAGATCGCGTTTCCTCACGAAGTCTTCGATTTCGGCACGCTCGATCTCATCGCCTGCGTTGTCTTGGGACTGGCCACGGGTCTGCTCTCGGTGCTCTTCGCCCGCGGGCTCAGCTGGAGCGAGCGCCAGTTCGGGCGCCTGTCGTGGCCGGCATGGTGCAAAGCGGGACTGGGCGGGCTTTTGGTCGGGGCGGCGGGATTGGCCCTGCCGAGCGTGCTCCACGATGGCTACGGCGTGATCCAGGAGCTGCTGGGCAATCCCACCGGCCGCACGTTGCTGGCCCTGGGGGCGTTCATCCTCCTCAAATTCGTGGCCTGTTGCGTGACCCTGGGCAGCGGCGGTTCGGGAGGCGTTTTTGCCCCCAGCCTGGTGCTGGGCGGCGCCACCGGCTACGGCTTCGGTCAACTGGTGCGCATGCTTTTCCCCGCCGCGTCATTGGCCTCCCAATCCGCTTTCGCCTTGGTGGGCATGGCTGGCATGGTAGCCGGGCTGATGCACGCGCCGCTGACGGGCATGTTCCTGGTGTTGGAGATCACCGGGGGCTACGGGCTCATCCTGCCCCTGATGATCACGGCGGTGCTGGCCATGCTGGTGAGCTATTACTTCGACGTGGGATCGGTCTACACGCGAGAATTGATCCTGGGGGGACGCCTGGCCCGGCGCGGGTCGGACCAGCACCTGCTGCAAACCATGCAGCCCCGTGAATTGATGGACGCGGAAACCGAAGTGCTCTACGAGGACATGCTGCTGCGGGAGTTCGTCGAGGTGTTCAAGCAGGCCAAGCGCAACATCTTCCCCGTGGTGGATCGCGAATCGATGCGCTGGCTGGGCGCGGTCTACCTGGACGATATCCGGCCCTACCTGTTCGACGAGAGCCTCTACCCCATCATGACCATGGGGGAGGTGATGAACACCGATTTGCCCACCATCGACGCCCGGGAAACGGCGCTTTCCGCGATCCAGAAGTTCGAGACCTCAGGAGCGTGGTCCCTGCCGGTGATCGATGAGGGGCGGTTCGTGGGCATGATGTCCAAATCCACCCTCTTCGACCGCTACCGCCGCGAATTGATCGTGCATACGCAGCAGTAGTCGGCGGAAAAACGCAGGCTCCTTTTCTGCGGGCCGGTATTCAGTCCACCATTTCGGTGCGGCATGCGCGGAAATAATCGACGGCAGTGCCAGCACCACACCGGATAAGGCCGCAGAAGTGGGGATGCGGGGCAACCCCAGCGGCGCTTCAGGTGATGAGGGCGTTGGGCATCAGCAGCAGGCCGAAGATCAGGCCGCCGTCGACGATGCCCCAGGCGATGTTGTCGTGGATCACCAATTCGTGCCGCAAACTGATGCCCCATCCCGCGAGCAGGATGAGTTGCAAAACGATCCGGGCCAGGAGCACGAGCAGGAGGATGCCGCCCATGAACGCCCAGAGCCCGATGGAATTGAACAGATGCACTTCCGGTTCGAAAAAGATCAGCAATTGGTGGTTCAGCATCAGCATGCCGGCCACCAAACCGAATAGTGAGAGGGGCGCGGCCGGGTTGTTGTCGTGAAAACACTCGTGGAGGATATTGTTTCGGAAGCCGTACTCCAAATATAAGAACGAATGGAGGACGACCAAGGCGCCGCCGAGCAGCCAAATTCCCAGCATGTTCCATACCTGTTCCAGCCGGTAGCCACCTTGGTTCCAAATATCCAACTGGGCCAGCCCGGTGACCAGGATCAGATAGAGCACCGATGAAAAGATGCTCGTCGCCATATTTCGCTGCCGGAAGATCTCGTTGTTGAATGAGATCACCTCGCCCTGGGCATCCCGCCGATTTCCGAACCAGATCCTCAGCAACCCCGCGATCATGAACCGGACGACGGCGAGCAAGACCAATGTGACGAGCAGGCTGATCGCCACCGATCCCACATCCAGCCGAAAGTCGGCCATGGGAGCCATGCTGACCACCGAGTACAGCAGGAAACTCGCCGCCAGGAAACCTCCCAGCAAGTCCATGGCTACGGCGGGATTGGGGTTCTTTCCGAACAACGCTTCATGAACGGAGTAACCCCGCGTGAGCACCAGCGCATAAATTGCCCACCACACGAGTAAAGTAGCGATTCCCAACCCGGCGTAAATGAGAAACAGGAAAGTGACGAACCAGCTCATGGCGCTCTTGGCTTTTGGCTTTGTGGGCGAGCGGCGTGTTGCGCGCGGCCCCTCGTCAAAACCGGGAATCCGTTCTCCCCGGGCGATTCAATCCGGTCGGCCTGACGGCACGTTACCATCATTGCTCATCGGATGCACGGCATGCCGCGGGCATCGCCGAGACGGAGGACGAACCAATCCGCCCTTCGCGACCATTCTCCGCAACGGTTACGAAGGCGGCTGGTGCGCGGGATCTAGGTTGGTTGTGTCTCGGGTTTCCAGCCTGGTGGCCGGAAACCGTTTCATGTTTGCTAGATGGGTTTCACGTTTTTCGCGGCTGGTCCCTTCGGGGTTTCCTCCGGGGTGTATTCAACCTCCTGTCCTTCCTGCAGGCTGCGGAACCCATCCGTCTGGATATCGCTGTGATGGCAGAATAAATCCCTGCCACCGTCATCCGGAGAGATAAATCCGAAGCCCTTCGAGTCGTTGAACCACTTTACTTTTCCATTCATGGCTTACCTTCAAAATACTCTGGAACCCCCAGCCATCGACGATCCGGTAACTCTTCGCGGAATTGAAAGAGATGGGGACGTAGCGAAGGTTCGATTTCCAGGGTGGCGCAGCCTAGCATGCCAATTGGGCGGAATCCATCAAAAGTACTGTTGCGGATCAGCGGTCATTTCGGACTGCCAAGTGCTGCGCGTAGTGGTTATACGAAATTACACGCGCTGGTGATAGCGGTTTTTTGCAAGGGAACGGAAACCGCCGCACCCCCGCCGGAAAGACGGATCTCCCGTTTCAATCGGGCAGGGTATAGTCCTCGGGCGCCGTGCCCTTGAAAAAATCGGTGCGAAAGATCAGCAGCGTCGTCACCACGGTCAGGGCCAGCATGGCCGACGTATCGATGATCCAGACGAGGGGGGGAATGACATAGTAGACGCCGCGCAGCCCAGCGATAAAGTGGTGAGCCTGGCGCTGGATCTGCTCGATCTGAAAGCTGAGGTTCGAATCCGGGTCTATGGGCACCGATAGTGTGAAATTCATGTTGAAGCAGATGCGCAAGGAAAAGATGAAGTTGAAGAAAGCGATGGCCAGCATCAGCAGCGCCACCAGGAGCTTGACGGCGATACCGTGGTGCTCCAGAAAATCAGCGTAGGAGCCTGTTTCCAGCGCCACCATCCACTCGGGATTGGCGGTGTAAATCGAAATTACGCCCCCCATCATCAGCAGAGTGACCGAACTGAGAAAGGTGCTCGCCATCTCCAGGTTGCGGATAGTCTGGATAGCCAGGATCTGATTCTTGGCCCGGAGGACATTGCGATACCACTGGGCCCGGTATTGAGCGATGATGCTTTCGCGGGAAATCCATTTGCGCGAATTGGAAAGCACCATGTAAAGCAACTGATAGCCCACATAGGAGAGAAAATAGCATCCCAGAACCCAGTAATCGTACGCTTTCATAAATCCATGTCTTTACATGGGGCCATGCGCCGCGTTATTTGGAGAGGAAAACAGCGATGCGCCGCTCCGTTTCCGTTCCCGGAAATCAGCATCTTATCCGGGATGATTACCGATGTTTGCCGCAAAGCCTTCGAGCCCCATCAGCGGCGGAAATCGCCGATTACGCCCGCGGGCTGGGGGGAGCATCGTCCGCTCAAACCAGGCGATCGAGGCAGGTCCGCTACGTACTATACACGGTCAGACGTTCCACTCGTGGTAAATGACGCCGACCATGATCTCGCTGTTCACCTGCCGAACGCCTTCCAATGCCTGGATCTGCAATACGAACTGGTCGATCATGGCCTCGTGTGACGTCAGCGTTCCGCTAAGCGTCACCACGCCGTCGTTGACCGTGACGGTAATCAAGCTGAGCCGCCCCACCAACGCGCTGGCTAGCAAGGCATAAATCCGGCACTTGATGAGGAAATCGTTGAAACCCACGCGTTTCTCGTCGGTCAGCTGAAACTGCGGCCTGCGCACGGTATCCAGGATGATCTGCTTCACATCCTCGAGTTGGAGCTTTTCGGTGTTCATGACCATGTCGTAAAGGGATATATCGCGCCAATCCGAATTGAAGAAATAGCGTAACCGCTTGCTGCGGTCGTCGTCCAGATGCGCGAGCAAGCGGCGGGCCTGTTCGGAGGTATGGCCGGTTTCGGCGATGACGTTTTTGATGCGGTTCTCAAGGGGGACATCCACCCGCACCCGCAAAACGTGGGGCACTTTGCGCAACAACTCCTGGCCCGCGTTGCCGTAATAGATCAGGGCGTCGCTCTTGGCCCATTCGGCCAGGGTGGCCTGAATATAGACCAGAAAAGTCCGGCGGCTCTCGGTCATCCGCTCCCAAAAATTGGGGGTCTTCTCGAATACCTGGGAAATTTTGGTTTCCGGCACGTTATAGGTGCGCGAGGCTTCGAGAAGTACCTCGCGGCTGACGCAACGCGCGCCGACGGCCTGGGATACCTCCTCAGCCAATATTTCGCCGTTACTATAGGCTCCGATCGTTAGGGAGATGATGGCCATGACCTCTCCTTTTCTCTTCTCTGTCGAGAAGACAAGTCTCTATCGGGGAGACATCTGCCTCGGGGCAGGCACCACATCGGTCCAATCAGTATGCCCGCTTCGTGGTTGCGATACCATATCAAAGCCGCCGGCGGCCGGCCGCCATTTCCGGTTCGGCGCGTAAGCCGAGACAGCCAAGACGAACGCCGGTCAGGCACGCTTGTGGTGGGGATCGAAAGCCTCCCGCACCCCTTCGTTGATAAATACCAGCAGCAATAGGGTGAAAAATATGGCCCCCACCGTGTAGGTGGCGATCCACCATGCCGTCGAGAAATGGGAGAGCGCCTGGCGCAGCAATTCACCCCAACTGGGTGCGGGGGGCGGCACTCCGAACCCCAGGTAGTCCAGCGCCGCGATGCCGGTGATCCCGCCTGCGATCGTGAACGGGGTGAAGGTGACTACCGGCACCAGAGCATTGGGGAGCAGGTGGCGGAACATGATCCGCACCGATCCCGCGCCCATGGCCCGCGCCGCTTCCACAAATTCCTGCCGCCGCAGGCGCAAAAATTCGGCCCGCTCGTATTGGGCGATGGCCGGCCAACCGAATAACGAGAAGAGCACGATCAACAGGAACACATTGGGGGAGAAGATCACGATCAGTGTGAGGATCAGGAAAAAGACCGGTATCGCGCTCCAGATTTCGCTGAAGCGCTGACCGTAGAAATCCAGCCTCCCGCCAAAATATCCTTGCATGGCCCCGAAGCTGACGCCGATCAGGAAGCTGAAGATCCAAACCGACAGGGCGAAGATCATGGAGATGCGGAACCCGTAAATCAGCCGGGCCAGCAGATCGCGCCCTTTGTCGTCGCTGCCCAGCCAATGCCGTAGGCTTGGTGGCGCGGGGTAGCTATCCAGAGCCGCATCCGATTCGAAAGGCCCCCAGAATATGGGGGGATTGATCGCCCAGTCGTCTGTATCCATTACCGCCAGCACTCGGCGGTAGTCGACGACGAAGGTTTCCCTTTGCCCAAACTCCGCGGGGAGGTATGCAATAAAGACCGGGAAGTACCAGCGGCCCTCATAGCGCAGGACCAGAGGGCGATCGTTCGCCAGTAGCTCGGAAAACAGCGACAACGCGAACAGACCCCCCAGAACGATCAGTGATACGTAGGAGACGCGCCTTGACTTGAATGCCAGCCAGCGCTGGCGGGTGAGATCATTCATCGATCGACAGTTCGGTTCGTTCGCGTGTGGGACATGAACCCTCTCCACCGGACGCGGGAAAACCAAAAGCTCATTCCCAGTGGAAATTCCTTTTCAGAGAGGCATAATTTCAGGGTGGCGTAACGCACCTCTTCGTGCGGCGCAATTTGCCTCTGCAGCCTCTCCCCCATGCGCGCCAGCGAAGATCGCCATCTGCTCTGGAGGAAAAATCGGTGCCGGCGCCGGTTCATGTGGAACTGCTTCACGAGTAGTTGATCTCCTTGGCCGCAGACCAAAATCCTATGCGGGTCGAGCCGGCAGCCGGAGTGAAAGTGGCGACTGCCAGAATCATTTTCAGCCACAAATTCTATCCAGCGTGATAGACATGAAACTATGTGTCCATGTGGCGCCAATTCAACCCACGATAAATTGGCCAGAACCGAATTGCGAGCCCATATGACCAAACATCCAGTACGGTACATGCTGCTGATTTGCGTTTTTATGGCCGCCTGCACGCCCACGCAGTTCAACCCTGAGCGGCGGTCGTGCCAGGACAAATGCGTCAGCAGCAAGAATGAGTGCACGATAGATGCGACGACCGCCGACACGATGGCCCAGTGCGACACCGGATTTCAGAGTTGCATGGAGCCATGCTCGCATCTGCCGAAATTCGTTCCCTATGACAGCTAGTCATGACAGTCAGTTATGACAGTCAGTTATGATCGCAGCTAATTATGGATTCCAATCTCGACACCGTGCGTTGCACGCCACAGTGAATCACCTGGCCACGATCATCATCGCCGGTCTGGTGCTGACGGCATGCGTCAAGACCTATCAGCCTCCAGACGCCAGCGAGAGTTCGGCCCTCGTAAAATTCAAGTTCGCCTATGGCGACGCGTCGGGCGTGCTGCCGCACGACGCATTCAACGACGCAATCGTCGTCTGGGTGAATATGAAGGATATCATTGAAGACGAGGATTATAAGGTTTACCGGAAACGATATGCGGGCGCGGCGTCAAGCCGAGTCGCGCCACCCTTGGAAGTCACCACCCAACGATTCCATACCGGTAAGCCCCTGACCTTCTTCGTGGCGCTGGGCGTCAATTGGCAGATCATGGAATTCGAACAAGTATGCCGGGCCGTAACCGTAAGGATAGGAAACCGGCAGCGGCGCGAACGGCATTGTCACTACCAGTATGTGACCAAGAATCGCGACGTCGAGTGCGACACGCGGGTTACGTTCGTTCCCGCTCCCGATCAGGTCTACCTCATCGACTATACCAGCATCGAGACCGGAATGACGTGCTCCGTGGCGGCGTTCCAACAAGAGTTCAAGGAAGACGGCACCTTCTCCCTCAAGCTCATCGGCAGCGGGTGATCGTTTCCCCGAATCGGCGTGATATCTCCCTCCGCAACCGATAGCCCCCAATGCGAAAGTTCCACCCCCTGGACCGGACGGCAGGTTGTAGGGATTTGCCAGGCTGATCGCCACGAGCATCCCGTTTATCCCGGTATTGCTGTTCCCGTTTTGCCAATCAGCAGCACAAAATAATTTCGCCGTCCCAAACCGTGCTTCAGGAAAAATGGCTCTCCCGTCGACCCAGCGCATTCACGGTGCATCTACTTCGCGAAATCGATCCTGGGGTCCACCAGGATATAGAGGAAATCGGAGATGAGGTTGCCCACGATGAGGACCAGGCTGAGGACGGAGAGCAGCCCCAGGAGCACCGGATAATCCCGCGCGAGCAAGGACTGGTAGAACAGCAGCCCCATGCCGTCGAGGGAGAATATCTGCTCGATGAACAGGTTTCCGGCGAAAAAGACCGACAGGAATCCTCCCAGCCCAGTGGCGATGGGGATCAGGGCATTGCGCAGAACGTGACGGGCGAAGACCACCCGGTCAGGCAGACCTTTGGAGCGGGCGGTGATGACGTAAGCCTTGCCGATCTCGTCCAGCACGGCATTCTTCATCAGCAGGGTCAGTGTGGCGAAGTTGCCGATGAGGTAGCAGAACAGGGGCAACACGAAGTGGTGCGCTCGATCCGCCAATTTTTCCCACGGCGATAGCAGCTCGTACATATCCGAGGTGGCGCCCGAGATGGGGAACCAGTCCAGGAAACTTCCACCGCCGAACAGCACGATGAGCAGGATGCCCAGCATGATCGGAGAGACGGAATATCCGACAAAGACCACCACCGAGGTGGCCGTATCGAAGGGCGACCCGTCCTTCACCGCCTTGGCTATGCCCAGGGGTATGCAGACCAGATAGGTGGCGAAAAAGCTCACCAGGCCGAATTGCAGCGAGACGGGGAATTTGCCGGCGATCACGTCGATGACGGGCTCGTCGTAAATGAATGACGTGCCGAAATCGAGGCGCGCCAGGTTGGCCAGCCAAATTCCGTAGCGCACCAGCAGGGGCTTGTCGAATCCGTATTGACGGCGCAATTCGTCCAGAATTTCCTGGCTCACCCCCTCGTGGGTGATTCCCCGGATACCCCCTCCGCCCCCCGCTGCGGCGCCGAAGCGGATCTCGCGCAGCATCTCCTCGATGGGTCCGCCGGGCGCCAGATTGATCACGACGAAGATCACCAGGGTGATCCCCAGGAACGTGGGGAGCATGATCAGGACACGGCGCAGGAAATATTCAGCCATGGGCCGCTCTCGTCCGTGAGGCGGTCACGGTACGGCGATCCACCAATAGTTCTGGCCCACGTCGTAGGTATACCAGGGCTTCACCTGACGAAATTTTGCGTGATAGCCGATCAGGTTGTGGTTGCTTTCCAGCAGGAAGGTGTAGGGCTGGTCCGCATAGATCAGCTCGTGGACGCGCCGAAAAAGCGGAATGCGCTCCGCATCGGGGATGGATTTGACCCCCGCGTCGATCAGGCGGTCCACTTCGGGATTCCGGTATCGCACCAGGTTCAGACCGCCGGCGGTGGCGTGCCTGGAATGCCACAACGCGGTGGGGTCGGGAAATGTGCCTCGGGACCAGCCCAGCATCACGGCATCGAATTTCAACTCGTCGATGAGCTGCAGCAGGCTGGTCCAGTCCACCGGCTTGATGTTGAGTTCCACGCCCGACTTGCGCATGGTCTCCTTGGTCAGGGTGAGGATCTTCAGCCCGGTTTCCGAGGCATCGGCCAGCATGACGGTGAAACTGAAAGGACGGCCGTCCTTGTCCAAAAGCGCGTCGCCGTCGGTGTCGCGCCAGCCGGCTTCTTCCAACAGTGCGATGGCCTTGGGGATGGAGAACTCGATGGGCTGCACGTTGGGTGACGAGTAGCGGGAGTTGACCTCGAAAGGGCCCACCGCCTTTTCCCGCAGGCCGTGGTAGAACTTGTCGATGAAGGTTTCGCGATCGAACAAATGACTCATGGCCCGCCGCACGCGCTTGTCGCCGAAGAAGAACGATTCGGGATTGTAGCCCACGTACGCGTAGGAGCGAGGCGATTTGTTCTGCACGTCCAGCTTGATCAGCCTGGCGCCCGAGTCCCTTCCCAGTCCGAAATCCTCACCGTCCGATTCCCGCACCCATTGATCGGCCGTGAAGGTCATCACTTCCAGGTCGCCCTTCTTGAACGCCTCCAAAACCACCTTGTCCGTGGGGATCACCTTGTACATCAGAAGCTGCTGGTTGTAGCGGCCTAGGTTCTGCGGCAGATCGCTCCCCCAGTAGGCGGGGTCCCGCGCCAGTTTGACCGACGCGCCCTTCTTCCACTCCAGGAAGCGGTAGGGGCCGCTGCCCACGGGCTGGCGGGCGATCTGCACCTTGTTGGGGTCGTCGCCGGTAAAGTGGTGCGCCGGCACGATGCGCATGCCGGCCAGGTTGATGAAGTTGTGGAAGTGGTCGCTCTTCGCCGTAAAGCGCACCGTCCGCGGGTCCAGCACCTCGGCCTTTTCGATATTGCCGAAGTAGGACATCCACTTGGCCCGGTACTTCAGCTTCTTGTGGAAAAGCAGGTCGAAGCTGGCCTTCACGTCCGCCGCCGTCACGGGCTCGCCGTCCTGCCACCTGGCCGCAGGATCGAGGTAAAACGTGAACTGTTTCTTGTCCTCCGAAATCGCCCAGCGCTCCGCCAGCAAGGGCAGGTGCTCCAGGGTCTCCACGTCGAGCTCGGTCAGGCTCTCGTAGATCAGCCCCAGAATGATATTGCTGTAAACGTCGGTGGCGTTGAGCGGGTGCAGGGTGTGGGGCTGTACGCCGAAGTGGTCCCGGCGCAGCCCGCCCACGATGGCATCCGGGTTGCCGCGCACGGCAGGTTCCGCCCAAGTGGTGCAAGGAGCGGCTACAAAGATCAACCAGCCCAACGTCAGGGCGTGGAGAAGGATCCAGGGCGATTTTCGTTTGTGCATGGTTGTAAATGGTCTGATATCGAGATGATTATTCAGGGCAGAGGGCCGCGTTTCACCTGCACCACGACGGCGCTAAAAGGATACCGTAAGACCGCGTCCCGGCCCGCACGCCGTCACCCATTCACGAAAAATCCTATCAGAATCGCCGGGACGCGGGAAGCGAGGCGCATTACGCTGGCCGAATGGTCATGCCCTCCCATTCCGATCCCATGGCGGACTCTTTTTTTCATCGGCTCATGGGGGAGCACCCGCACATTACCTGCCTTGTTCCTCCAGGCGCCACGTGGTACACCATTCCAGACTGAAATCCTGATGCAATTCGATTCCCTCCGGCCCCAGCCATGAACGAGTCTAAGTCCGAGCAACTGACCCTGGATACCCTGGATGACCTGGACCCAACCGACGCATCTGCCCAGCCCTCGCAGCCACAAGCAGCCGGCGCGATGGCGCCCTCGGAGACCGCGGATACCGGCGCGGAGGATGCTGGAGATCCAGAGATTGAGGCGGAGCCCGGCCCCGCGGTGATCGAACTGGCCAACGGCACTGACGGATGCTGGAAAGTGCTTGCCGGCGGTGAGCGCGTCACGATCACTGACGAGGAGTGGCACCAAGAGCTGGCCCGCCTGCTCAAAAGTCGTTCGGCGCCCACCAGCGCGCAGTAAGTCACCCACCGCGATGGGCGCTCGCCGCCGATCCGATCTGAAAAATTCATGGCCAAAGCCCTTGCCCGTTACGCTTGCACGAGCTGTGGCGCCAGGTTTCCCAAGTGGCTGGGCCGCTGCCCGGAATGCGGCGAATGGAACACTGTCGCCGAGGAGGCGCAGCCGGCGGCGGAGTTGGGTTCCGCCATGGCCCATGCCGACCCTTCGCCGGTGGTCTCCCTGCGCGACGTGGGCGGCGAGGCGCGGGAGGCGCGCATTTCCACCGGCCTGTCCGAGCTGGACCGGGTGCTGGGCGGGGGATTTCTGCCGCGCTCGGTGACCCTGCTGGGGGGCGATCCGGGCATCGGCAAGTCGACCCTGGTGCTCCAAATTCTGGACCATATCGGCCGCGCGGGCCGCAAGACCCTCTACATCACCGGCGAGGAATCGGCCGGCCAGATTAAGAGCCGGGCCGATCGGCTGGGCCTGAGCGGCGCCGGCATTCAGATCGTCACCGAGGTCGAGCTGGAGCGCATGATCCCCGCCATGGTGCAGGAGGCGCCCGACCTGACCGTGATCGATTCCATCCAGACCGTGCGCAGCGGGGAGATCGATTCGGCGGCCGGCAGCCTCTCCCAGGTGCGGGCCTGTGCCGCGCGCCTGATCCACCACGCCAAGCAGGTCCAGCCGCATCCTCCGCAAGCCGGCGGCACGGCGATGTTGCTCATCGGACACGTGACCAAGGAGGGCGCCCTGGCCGGGCCTCGTTCCCTGGAGCACATGGTGGATGTGGTGCTCTATCTGGAAGGCGATGGGGACCGGCCCCAGCGGGTGTTGCGCTCGGTGAAAAACCGCTTCGGCGCCATCAACGAGATCGGGCTGTTCCGGATGACCGGCAAGGGGCTGGCCGAGGTGAGCAATCCCTCGGCGCTGTTCCTCCAGGAACGGATCACCGACGCGCCCGGCACGGTGGTCTTCGCCGGTATGGAGGGCACGCGCCCCCTGCTGATCGAGATCCAGGCCCTGGTGGGGGAGAACGCCCTGGCCCATCCCCGCAAGACCGCCGCGGGCGTGGACCCCAATCGCGTGGCTCTTTTGCAGGCCGTGATCGAAAAGCACCTGGGCGCATCTCTCAGCGGTCTGGACATCTATCTCAACGTGGTCGGCGGGCTGCGGCTTTCCGAACCGGCCCTGGATGCTGCCGCGGTGGCCGCCGTGCTCTCCAGCTTCCACAACCGGCCCATCGACCCGCGAACCGTCGTCTTCGGCGAGGTGGGGCTCACCGGGGAATTGCGCGGGGTCAACTTCGCCCGCGAACGGCTGGCCGAGGCCGCCCGGCTGGGTTTCCGCCGCGCGGTGATCCCCGAGCACAACCGCAAGACCCAGGAGACCCGCCCCGACGGCCTGGAAGTGATCGGCGCGGCCAAGGTGGCTGAGCTGGCGGCGGCCCTGTTGCCGTGACTCTGCTGCCCAAACTCCGAGGGCTCGGATATCGGCGGCCGCTCCCGATGACGGCTTTCCCGTC
>JACZRV010000120.1 GCA_022574555.1 SAR324 cluster bacterium | reverse complement strand
TCTTGGGGCTGGAATCCCTGGGCGATCTGGCTTATGTCGCGCTCAATCCCCTGGGCTCGCGGGTGCGCCGGGGGGAGTCCCTGGGAACCCTCGAGGCAGCCAAGATGACCGGCGACTTCGTTTCACCCATCGGCGGTATCGTGGTGGCCCGCAACGAGCGGGTGCTCAATGATCCTGGGGCAGTCAATCAGGATGCCTACGGCGGCGGATGGTTCGTCGCCATCGAGCCGGATGATTGGGCAGCGGATGCTCGGGAACTGATCTCCGGCGGGCACATCGCCGGATGGGTGCGCGCAGAGATCGAGCGCTACAGAACCCAGGGATGGATCTCGTGACCACTTGGCGTCTGATCACCGAAGATGGCGTCACCGATACATTCGGGCTTGCCGGAGACGAGGCACTCGCGGGGTGTGTGGGACAGGGCCGCTGCGAACCCACGTTGCGGCTCTATACCTATCTCCCCTGTGCCCTCGTCGGCCGCTTCCAGACAGTGGCCAACGAGGTGCATATCGGCCAATGCCGCGCCGCTGGCGTGGCCATCAACCGCCGCCCCACCGGAGGCGGTGCCATCGTGATGGGTGCCGATCAACTGGGGGTTGCCTTGACCCTTCCCGGCACAGCGAAGGACGCCTACAGCCGGGCACGGGATATGATGGTTCGTTTTTCGGCGGGGCTGGTGGCCGCGTTACACGGGATGGGGATCGACGCCGAATTCCGCGGCAAGAACGACGTGGAGGTCGCCGGGCGCAAGATCGCCGGGTTGGGCATCTTCCGCCACTCCAGCGGCGGACTCCTGTTTCACGCCTCCCTGCTCGTCGATTTGGACGTGGCCCACATGCTGAAAGTGCTCAATACGCCGTTCGAGAAGATCACCGGCAAGGAGATCGCCACCGTGGCCGCGCGCGCCTCCACCGTCCGCAAGGAATTGGGCCGCGCGATATCTCTCGACGAGGTGCGCGACCGGGTCGCGGAGGGCTATGGGCAAGCCTTTCAGGTCACTCTCGAACCGGGTGCGTTTACGGAACGGGAGCGGGACGCCATCGCCATTCTGGAGCGGAAGAAATACGCCACGGAAGCGTGGGTACACCAGCACATCGATCTGCCTGACGCCTTCGGGTCGGCCCGCAAAAAGACGCCCGCCGGCCTGCTCGACATTCGGGTCACCCTGGCCGGGCGGATGGTGAAGGCGGTCTTCATCGGAGGCGATTTCTTCGCCGCGGAAGGCGCCGTGGCCGAATTGGAACGCGTCCTGCGCTGGCACAGCGCACGCCCGGACGCGATCGAGGGCACCCTGCGCGGCGTGTTCGACCGTCGAGGACGCGAGCTGGAGGGCATCCCGGCGGCGGAGCTGGCCGAGACTGTGCAGATGGCGGTGCTGCAGGCATCGCAAACCGGTGCCCGCGAGCAATTGAATTTGTACGGATGCTTCGTCGAGCCGCGTGGGGCGTAATACTCCGGCCGGGCACGAAGTTCGCGCGAATTGGAGCCGAGGATGACCCGCAATCAGACCTACCATTTACAGCCCGTGGTTTCCGGCAGCGGTGACCAAGCCGCATCCCCGCCGGCGCGGACGATGACTTTTTACGCGCCTGGGCTTAAACGCCACAAGACGGCCGAGTATGCGCAGCAGAATCCCGCCGAGTTCGTCTCCATCAGCGTCACCGGCACCGGTTGCGCCCTGGCCTGCGAGCATTGCAAGAGCGGGGTGCTGCGGGGCATGGCCGCCCTGCCCCGGGCCGGCGGCTCCCTGTACGACCTGTGCGCCGATGCCAAGTCCCGTGGTGCGCGGGGCGTGCTCATCTCCGGTGGCAGCGACCGCCGGGGCCGGGTGCCCCTGCTCAAGCACATGCCCGACATGATCCGCGTGAGCCGCGATCTGGGCCTGCTCATCCGCGTCCATCCGGGGCTGCCCGACGATGCCACGTGTGCGGGCCTGGGCCAAGTGGGCATCGACGGCGCCATGATCGACGTGATCGGCCACGGCGATACCATTCGCGACGTCTACCATCTCGATGCGCAACCCGACGCCTATGATTCGCTGCTGGCCCGCTTGGCACGCTACGGCGTGCCCATTGTGCCCCACATCGTCATCGGGCTGCATTTCGGGCGGATGCTGGGAGAATGGTGCGCCCTGGAGATGATCGCCCGGCACCGGCCCCGCCTGCTCGTCCTGGTGGTGCTCATGCCCCTGACCGGCACCCCCATGGCCGGCGTGGCCATTCCACCGGCGGAAGAGATCGGCGCGTTCTTTCGGCTGGCGCGCCGCACACTGCCGCATATACCCGTCATGCTGGGGTGCGCGCGCCCCTTGGGACCCATCAAAGCGGAAATCGACCGCATGGCCGTGGATGCGGGTCTGGACGGCATCGCCTATCCCGCCCAGGGCACCATCGCCTACGCTCGGGATCGAAATATAGCCCCGCGATTCGTAGACGCCTGTTGCGGCGTGAGTTGGTGATTTCCGTCGATCTACTTTTATGCCGATAATGGAGACGAACCGCCGGTTTGAATCACCGTGGAGGCACTGAAGCGATCATCGGAAGCACAGTCAAGATGGGCCCCGAACTGTTAGAACGCAACGCCGACGTGGGCTTGATCAGCCCCGATTACGTCCGCATTTCCATGGCCGCTGCCATGGAACTGGGATTGAAGCGTGGCCGGTTCATGGGGGGCTGCGGCTGCGGGTGCATCAATCTCCTGCAATCCTATCCAGTGAGTTGCGCCGCCAATTGCGCCTATTGCGGCTTGGCCCGCGAACGGCCGGGGGTGGCTGAAGAGAAGTCGTTCATCCGTGTGGGTTGGCCGCTTTACCCCACCGATCTCGTCGCCGATAAGATCGCCGATAAGGAAGCGGCGGGCGGCGTGGGGCGGGTTTGCATCTCCCAGGTGCAGGATCGCCGCGCCTACCCGGACCTGATCGATATCGCCGGACGCATCCACCAAAAAGCGCCGGCGGTGCCGATCTCCGCTTTGGTCAGCGCCACCACCCTGGACGAAGACAAGCTGGTGGCGATCCGTCAATCCGGCGTGGATATCATCGGCGTGGGTCTGGACGCCGCCACGGAGGAGCTCTTCTACAATACCCGCGGCCGTGGTGCGCGCGGGCCGCATGATTGGGGCCATCACTGGAAAATCATCCGGGCGGCCCGGCGCCTGTTCGGCCCGATGAAGGTCAATTGCCATGTGGTCGTAGGTCTGGGAGAGACCGACCGGGACCTGGTCGATCTGATTTTCCGGCTCAAGGCCGGGCAGATCGCCTGCTATCTCTTTTCGTTCAATCCGGAGCCGGGAACGGCCATGCAGGACGTGCCCCGTGCGCCGATCCAGCGCCTGCGCCGCATCCAGCTGATCAAGCACCTCATCGAGCAGCGCGAACTCCCTGCGTCCGCCGTCACGTTCGACGGTGGCGGTGCCGTTGTGGGCATCGATGCGCCCGAAGCCGATCTGCGCACCGCGGTCGATGGCGGAATTCCCTTCATGACCGACGGCTGCCCGGACCGCTCCGGAAAGGTGGCCTGCAATCGGCCCTACGGCTCCTACCGCCCGGGCGAGGAATATCGCGACTATCCTTTCCTGCCCGGGCGGGAAGACATCGCTACCATCCGCCGCCAGATGGACCTGGAGAAAATCCGGCGGCCAGCGGCGGGAACCTGAGCGGCGCAAACTTGAGCGGCGGCAATCCAGACGGTAAATTTTCGGATCAGACCGCGCCCATCCGGCTGATCGACCTGGGTACCGTCGATCCCTGGGCCAGCCAGGCGGTGTATCATGCGGTCGCAGAATTGATGGCTCCCACGGTGCCGGACACGATCCTGCTGGCCCGCCCCAATGCGCCCTACCTTTGCCTGGGCTATCACGATAGATTCGACAGCGTGCTGGACCGCCGCGCCTGCCGGCGGCTGAACCTGCCCGTGCTGAGGCGGCGGGTGGGCGGAGGCACTACTTACCTGGATGCCGGACAGATCTTCTACCAGTGCGTCTTTCACCATACGCGCGTCCCGGCCGTGATTGCCGAAATGTATGCGGGCCTCCTGGCGGGTCCGGTGGCGGCGCTGCGGGCACTGGGGCTCGACTGCACCTTGCGGGCAATCAACGAGATCGAGGTGGACGGGCGCCGAATCGCCGGTATCGGCGGGGGGCGCATCGGCGAGGCGGCGGTTGTGGTGGGCAATTTCCTGCTGGAGTTCGACCACGCCGTGCTGCCCCAGGTATGGCGGGCGCCCTGGGCGGGTTTCCGCGAATTGGCCGATCGGGCCCTGCGAGAGCGTCTGACCACCCTCACCGAAGCATTGGGTTCCGTGTCCGTCAACCATCTGCGGTCGCTGCTGATCGAAAAATTCGCGGAGACCCTGGGCCGGCCCATCCAACCGGGCGCCCTGACCTGCGGCGAGGAATCCCTCGCGGCCGAAGTGGCGCAGCGGCTAAGCTCGGAAGGTTACCTGAATCTTCACGCCGGGCGCGGCAGCGCTCCCATGAATCGGCTCAAAATAGCCGCGGGCGTCCATATCCGTGCCGACGAGTACGCGGTGGAAGGCCGCCGCGTCCGGGCGGCGTTCCGGCTGAACGATGACGTAATCGCGGAAGCCCGCCTGGAATCCGATCCGCCCGGCGACTGGGCCGTTGTCGAGCGCTCCCTGCGCGGCGTTCCGTTCAGCCAGTGGCGGGAGGTCCTACTAGGAGCGTGATCGTGGCCGTGGGGACACGGCATGCCGTGTCCGTCCAAATCTAAAAGCCATGTGACCCATTGCCTCCGGCGGCCAAAGTGGCGCTGCCCCTTTGGAATCCCTGGCAGGGGTCTCGACCCCTGCACCCCATTTCCGAATCATTTCAATATATTGTAGATATTCTAGAAACTGACATGGCACGCAGTTTGCGGAAAAGGAGGACGCAGAGGGACGAGTTCCCCTGCTACTGCTGTTAATCGCAGGCCTTCCAGGGGCGCGATGATGTTCAATCGCCGATTGCCCATCATGCCTCGATCATCACTTTTTCCTCGGAGAAGAAGATCACGCATTGGGACAGATCGAGAAACCGCTCCTCGTCTTCGCGCAGCTTGGCGTTGGCCGCCTTCATCTCAGGCGTGGAAAACGACGGTTCCATGGCCTCCCGGCTCTCGTACCAGACTTCGGCCACGCCGTCGAAGGGTTCCGCGGTGCCCCGCCGATTGCGGATGAAGTCGTTGACCGGATGATCGATGATATGGGTCTGCACGTAGCGCCCCATCTTTAGATCCTTGGCCACCGATTTCACCAGCGGCCCGTGGTGGTTGTACCAATAGTCCAGGAATTCTTCCCGGCTCAAGTGTGGCGCGCGCCGCAAACATTCGGTCAGCTTGATCATGGAGATCCTCCAGTCCAGGTGATGATGGGTGTCTGGTACCGCAGACTCCGGCGAGTCCGCCTCTTGTCTACGCCACTCCAGCGAAGAAGGGCAAATCCGTCGGATATGTGCGGACCTTCGTAGCCATGGGATGGCCGGAAGAGGTGGGTCGGGCTACAATGAAACCATGCCGGGACACCGGCGGCCTATCGGCATCCGGCCGCGATATTCAACAATTGCGATACAAACCCATTGGGGCGCTGGGCTCGGACTGACAATGCTTTGCGGTCCTTGTCTTCCATTTTTTGACGGCAAAAAGCGGACGATCTGTTCGCCTCGATGGGCACTGAGTCCAGGAAAAGACAAACGGGCGGTAGCGAGGAGCGCACCAATTTGCGCCTCGGACAAAGCCGCGGCAGCCCTGGCCCACCATTGATTTCCATCATTGCGGTTTTCCAGTACCCTCATGGAAAGCCCGGCGGACGCATTGCGCGCCCAGGGCGATACCTCGCATATCAGGCCCCATGATCATCAAGGACGTGCGCACGACCCTGCTCTCCATACCCTATCTGGAGCAGCCGGCATTCATGGCCGGCTACGACCGGCCCCGGGAATTGCTCGTGGTCGAGATCGAAACTTCCAGCGGCATCGTGGGCATGGGTTATCTCCAGCCCCTGCTGGAAGGCATCCGCACCATCGATGCGTGCATCCACGAGATGTGCAAGCCCAAGCTGTTGGGCCGCGACGCCACCCACATCGAAGGCATCTGGCGCGATCTCTATTTCGGAAACCACATGGCCGGGCGCATGGGCATCGTGCTTTTCGCCCTGTCGGCCATCGACGTGGCCTTGTGGGACGCCTTGGGCAAGAAGGCCGGGCTGCCGCTTTACCGGCTTTGGGGGGCCATTGGGGACGAGCATGTGCCTGTCTACGGCAGCGGCTGCTACCGCGGGCTGGGTGGCGACGGCATGATCGAGAAGGCCCGGCGCTACGTGAGCCAGGGTTTCGAGGCCATCAAGATGCAAGTGGCGCACATGCACACCCCGCTGCAGGACCTGGAGCACGTGCGCCGCATGCGCGAAGCCCTGGGAGACGGCATCGCCATCATGATCGACGTCAACCAGGGCTGGACGGCGGACCTGTCGATCCAAATGGGGCGCAAATTCGAGGCGTACGACATCTATTGGCTGGAGGAACCGGTGCCCGTGGACGATATCCCCGGTTACCTGCGCGTGGCCCGTGCCCTGGACCTGCGCGTGGTGGGCGGCGAGAACCACTACACCCGTTGGGATCTGCGCCCCTTCTTCGGCGAGCCGCTGATCCCCATATTGCAGCCAGATTTTCAGCGCGGCGGGCTCACCGAGATGCGCAAGATCGCTGCCGTGGCCGATACCTATGGTATCCGCATCGCGCCCCATCTCTTTCCCGAACTGATGGTGCACGTGCTGGCGTCGATCCCCAACGGTCACACCCTGGAATACATGGGCTGGCTGGACGATTTGTGGGTCGACCCGCCGCTCCCCGTGGATGGCATGATGCGCGTGCCCGAACGGCCGGGTCACGGCCTGGCCTTCAAACCGGAGGTGCTCACCGAATGCGTCATGAAAGGGTGAGGAGCCGATCCACAGCAAGACAGGACTGACAGGAGCAACCCGCAAGTTGAGACCGAATTCGCACGCTGGTGGCGCGAATCTGAATATCGGCAACGTCCCGGACGAGGACATGAGCGACCGACCGGTCCTGTTCGTGGGGGATATCCAGAGTTGTTCGCGGGAGTTGCAATCCCTGCTCGACGAGGCGGGTTTCCGGCCGGGCGCCCATCGCCTGATCCCGGTGGGAGATACCATCAATCGCGGTCCCGACGCCCCCGGCGTCATGCACATTCTCCGCGATGCCGGCGCCGAACCCATCGTGGGCAACCACGAGCGAGCCCTGCTGGAAATCATGGAACGGGGAGAGAGCCCCGACTGGCTCAAGGTGGGCTCGGCCCACGCCCAACTCTTCGAGAAAGCCGAATTGGAGGAAGCGGTCGAATGGATGGCCACTTGGCCCACCCTCCGCACCGGCACCGGTTGGATCGTCGTTCACGCCGGGCTGCACCCCCGGCTGGCCCCTGAGGAGACCGGCGCCGACTACCTCACCGAGGTGCGTTATTGCACGCCCGACGGCGACCGCCCCACGGTCTCCGACGGCAAGCTCTCCGTAGCTCCCGCCGGTTTCCAACCGTGGTACGACTTCTACATCGGACGGGAGACCGTGATTTACGGCCACTGGGCGCGGCAGGGGTTGCTCGTACGCGAACGCTTGCGGGGGCTGGATACGGGCTGCGTCTACGGCGGCCACCTCACCGGCCTGTGGTGGCCGGAAGACCGCATCGTCCAGGTCAACTCAGTCCAGCCCTACCGCCGGCTGCCGGTAGTGAAGCCGTGAGGGGCGGCCTTGCGCTCTGGACATGGACTCTGTAATTGGTCTCTGTACTTGAGATCTGTAATTGACGCGGAATCTTCTCGGATGGCTCAGGACAGGTCGACCCTCAGGGCAGTCACCAGCCGCAGTTCCTCCGGGCTGACCAGGGCGCGGTAGGCCAGGGCCTCCACGCCGGCATCGACCGCCTCGCGCAAGGTTTTCCCGTAACGGGGGTCGATATCGTCGGCGGGGGCCATGGACCGGCAGTCCTCCCGCTGCACGACATAGAGCATGGCGGCACGGTTGCCTTTGGCGATCTCGGCCATCAACTCATGCAGGTGCCGCCAACCCCGTTCGGTGACGGCGTCTGGAAAGACCGCCACGCCGTCACGGCCCAGGGTGACGTTCTTGACCTCGACATAGCAGGGCGGCCTGTCTCCGTCTTCGAGCAGGAAATCGATGCGGCTGCGCTGGCCATATTTCACTTCGCGGCGCAGGGTCTTGTAGCCGGCCAGTTCGGGGATGATCCCCGCGACGATGGCCTCGGCCGCCAGATCGTTGGCGCGGCCGGTGTGGATGCCCACCAGCACCGTACCCGATTGCACCAGTTCCCAGGTGTATTTCAGCTTGCGCTGGGGAGAGTCCTGACGGGAGACGTAGGCCAGGGCGCCGGGCTCGCTGCAGGTAAGCATGCTCCCCGTATTGGGGGTGTGGGCCGTGATCGCCTCCCCCGAATCCAGCAGCACGTCGGCCAGGAACCGCTTGTAGCGCCGCTGCAAACGGCCCCGCAGCAGGGGTGACGGGAATTTCATCGAATCTGCGATTCCGGGAATGGTGAGATCAAGCTAAACCCTTGAGATACAGCCAAAGGGATACAGTCCTGTGGCTTCTATGGCGGGGAACCCTTGCGCAGCAATGCCCCATACAACCCCATCCAGTCCGGGCTGGGGAGGGTCTGGAAATCGCCGGCGGGGGTGATGCAATCGGTTACCTGCCGCTTCAGCCCCTCGGGGGGAGGAATTGCCGAGAACGGGACCCTGGCGAACTCACGGTGGCGCAGGAGGAAGGCCGCAATCTGCTGCTCGTTTTCCTCCGGCTCCAGGCTGCAAGTGGAATAGAGGATCACGCCCCCCTGCGTGACGACCCGTGCGGCTTCGTCGAGCAGATCCTTTTGCAGAGCGGCATAGGGGGGGATATCCTCGGGCCGTTTGCTCCACTTCAGCTCGGGGTACTTGCGGATCTGCCCGGTAGCCATGCACGGCGCGTCCAGCAGCACGGCGCCCGCAACCCCTTGCCGCAAGGGCAACCGCCTGCCGTCGGCGTTCATCAGCGGCAGTGGCGGGAGACGGAGCCGCGCCAGGTTGTCGCGGATCAAGCCCAACCGGGCCGCAGCCAGATCCGAAGCCAGCATGCGCGTTCCTTTCGACGCCAGGCGGAACACGTGGCTCAATTTTCCGCCCGGGGCGGCGCAGACGTCCACAACCCAGCCCCGCAGCAGGGGCGCTGACCAAAGGGTGAGGAGCTGGGACGCCGCGTCCTGAACATAGAGCCGGCCCTGCCGGAAGAGCGGCGAGAGCAATATCGCCGAGGCGCGGGTCACGCGCAGGGCATCCGGCAGCACGGGGTGGGGCTCCGCGAGGATCCCTTCCGCCGCCAGCGAGGCGCACACTGCATCGGCCGCCATGCCAGGGGACGCCTCCTGGCCGGATCGGCCCGCGACGGATTCTACCCGGACGACCACGCCGTTGTAGGCGTTATTGGCGTCGCAGATGGCCGTGCAAGCGGACTCGCCATATCTTGTGCGCCAGCGCGCGACCATCCAATCCGGGTGGGAAGTGCGCAGGGCCAGCGGTAGAGCGGCCGCATCGAAATCGCCGGAGCCGTGGTCCCGCTGGGCGGCACGCAACACGGCGTTGACCCATCCCTTGGCATGGGCGAAGCCGAGGGCGCCCGCCACCTGGACGGCCTCGTATACCGCTGCATGGGGCGGCACCGCTTGCAGGAATCGCAGCTGGAACAGGCCCAACATGGCGGCGGCCACCACGGCGCCATCCAAGCGGGCCAATTTACCGCGAGCCAGGCGCGCAGCCTCGTGTTCCAGGAGCCGTTTGTGCCGCAGCATGCCGTTGAGACTCTGGCTGTACTGCCGCCGTTCTGCATTATCGGCCAATGTGGCCGGGGGCGAGCCACGCAGGGTACCGGTATTCTGGAAGTCGAGAAAATCCCGAACGACGGCTACGCGCACCGGGTCGGCTTTGGATGAGCGCCGTCGACGCGGCCGGCCACGATCCGGGGAATTATCAACGCTGCGGGCTGGATGAGCCATAGGATCGGCGACGATGGTCAGGCGGCCGCCGGGAAGGTTGTGGATATGCGCCACATGGCCGCTTGGGGTGGTTGTTTGCTGGAAATACCGCTTCTCAACTGTATATCATGTTTCCGGCAAGCAACGGTTTTTACGCCGATTGAACCCGCACCTCGCCCGCCAGCCTTGTCCCGAACGCGGGCGAGGGATAGGGTCATTCGGGGATAGGGCAGCGGGCAGGCACCTTGGGAGGTGGAGCGATATGAAAAATGCGGTGGCTGCGGACGGTGAGAACGCCCGTTATGCGATGATGAACAGCCCGTGGGGAGAACTCCTGGTGGCGGGCAACGCCGCCGGTTTGGTGCGGATAAGTTTTCTCCAGGGCACCCACCCCAGACCGCCCGAACCCGGCTGGGTCGAAGACGGGAGATTCCTTGCCGACGCACGACGGCAGCTTCGCGCGTACTTCGCCAGCGAATTGGAGACCTTCGATCTTTCGTTGGCGCGTCAGGGGACGCCCTTCCAACAGGCGGTTTGGGGCGCGTTGCGGCAAATCCCCTACGGCCAGACGATCTCTTATGGCAATCTGGCGTCACGCGTGGGCAAGCCCTCCGCGGCCCGGGCGGTCGGCGCGGCCAATGGTGCCAATCCCGTCCCCATCGTCGTTCCCTGCCATCGGGTGATCGGCGCCGATGGCCGGCTGACAGGGTATGGCGAAGGTCTGCCCATCAAGGAGGATTTGCTCCGGCTGGAAGGAGCCTACCCCGGAGTACCGGCGGATGACGCCCGGCAATTGCCCCTGGAGTTGGCATAGCGGTCGGGCGCAATCGATGATGCCATCGACGGTCAGCCGAATGGCCTGGACGAAGCTGTCACGATCAAAGGAATGATCCACACTTCTATAATTCTATAAGCTGAGTATTCATATTGAATCGTTCCATTTCTTTCGAAGAGTAATCCATGCCCCAAGTGAAAACGAACGGGATCACACTCGACTACGAGTTGCGGGGCCAGGGCGAACCGCTGCTGATGATATGCGGATTTCGCCGCAGCCGCGTGATCTGGTTGGATCCATTTCTGGCGCCCCTCGCCCAGCGATTTCAGCTGATCCTCTTCGACAACCGGGGCACCGGAAATTCGGAAAAGCCTGAGGCCGGCTACTCGATGGAAGCCTTCGCCGACGACGCGGCGGGTCTGCTGGCGGATCTGAAGATCGAGCGGGCCCACGTCTTCGGGGTATCCATGGGCGGGATGATCGCTCAGACGTTGGCCACGCACCACCCCGGCCGTGTGCGTGGATTGGGATTGGGGTGCACTCATTGCGGGGGCAATGATATCGTCAAGCCCGAAAAGGATATCTGGGAGTTGTTGCGCCTGGTGCCGGGCGAGGGGCTGGACGCGCGCGAGGTGGCCCGGCGCCAGGAACCGGCCTATTTCACCGATGAATTCGCCGCGGCCAATCGGAAATTCATGGATGACTTGTTCGACATCGTGCAGGCCGCTCCCCCGCCCGCGCACGCGGTCAAGGGACATCTGGCCGCCATCGAAGCTTTCGATGGCTCGCAGCGCTTGTGCGATATTTCAGCCCCCACGCTGGTCATCACCGGAGACTCGGATCGGCTGATCGTCCCGCAAAATTCTCACCTCCTGGCCGAGCGGATCCCCAATGCCCGGTTGGTGGTGCTCCCCCAGGCGGCGCATTTTTTCTGGGCCGAAAAGCCTGCGCAAAGCGCCCAGGCGTTGATCGAGTTCTATGACGGACTGTCCTAATCGGGCTGGATCGCTCACCGCTCCAGAACCTTGGAGAGGAAGAGCTTGGTGCGCTCGTGGCGGGGATTGTTGAAAAACACGTCCGGCGTGGCCTCCTCGACGATCCGTCCCTCGTCGAAAAAGATGATCCTGTCGGCCACCTCGCGGGCGAACCCCATCTCGTGGGTGATGACGAGCATGGTCATGCCCGAGCGCGCCAGTTCGATCATCACCTCCAGCACCTCTTGAATCATCTCAGGATCCAGGGCCGAGGTGGGTTCGTCGAACATCATGATTTCCGGCTGCATGGCCAATGCCCGCGCGATGGCCACCCGTTGCTGCTGTCCGCCGGAAAGCTGGGCGGGGAATTTGTCGGCATGCTCGGCGATGCCGACCCGCTCCAAAAGCGCGCGCGCCACCGAATCGGCCTTTTCGGCCGGCCACTTGCGCACGTGAATGGGGGCCAGGGTGATGTTGCGCAAGATGGTGAGGTGGGGAAAAAGATTGAATTGCTGGAAAACCATCCCCACTTCGCGCCGCACCGCGTCCACCGATTTGAGGTCGTCGCTCAATTCGACCCCGTTCACGATCACCCGGCCGGCGTCATGGGGCTCCAGCCGGTTCAACGTGCGGATCAAGGTCGACTTCCCCGATCCGGACGGGCCGATGATCACGATGACTTCACCTTTGCGCACTTCCAGATCCACCCCTTGCAGCACGGGAACAGCGCCAAAGGACTTATGCACCCCCTGGCATAGAATGATCGGGGTTACGGCGGTTTCGTTCATGATGTATTCGTCAGGAGAGTGCGTGTCGGCGGGTCGCGACCTCAACGCTCGCCGACGCCCAGCCTGCGTTCCAACCGCACGCTGAAGCGGGAAAAGGTGAAGCTGAACAGCCAATACACCGCCGCGATGAAGAGGTAAACCTCCGCCTCGCGGCCGGCGAATTCGGCTTGGGCGAAGCTGGCCTGGCCCGCGGAAAGGAAGTCGATCAGCCCGATGATGGTCACCAGGGATGTGTCCTTGAACAGGGCGATACACTGGCCGACGATTGCCGGGATCACGTTGCGCAGGGCCTGGGGCAGCACGATGGTGAACGTGATCAGCGTGACCCCCAGGCCCAGGGCCTGGGCGGCTTCGATCTGCCCGTGCGGCACCGATTGCAGCCCGCCGCGGACGTTTTCCGCCATGTAGGCCGCGCTGAAGCCGGTCACGGCGATCATCACCCGGATCAGGTTGTCGACCACCCACTCGGGAGGCAGGAACAGGGGAATGAGGAGTTGGCCCATGAACAACACCGAGATGAGGGGCACACCCCGCACCATCTCGATATATCCGATGCAGAACCAGCGGATGACCGGCAGCCGGCTGCGCCGCCCGAGGGCCAATACCACCCCCAGGGGAAACGAGGCCACGATGCCCACAGCGGTCAGCAGGGCGGTAAGCAGGAAGCCCCCCCAGCGATTGGTGCTGACCGCCGGAAGCCAGGCGCTGCCCTC
>JACZRV010000017.1 GCA_022574555.1 SAR324 cluster bacterium | reverse complement strand
CCCAGGTCGTGGATATTTCGCGCGAGCCTCCGCCGTTGGATGCGGGCGCAGAGCAGCGATCTGCCGGCGAGGCGGAGGCCGGCGCCGGCACGATACCCGTGGCGGCCGGCGAGCCGGTGGATGCGGCGGATGCGCTGAACTCGACGGCATCACCGGCCGAATCTTTGTCTTCCACTGAATCGAGTCCGCCCGCCGAGTTGTTGGGACAGCCGGCGTTGTTGGGGGAGCCGGTGGCCGCCACAGATTCCGGCGCACCAACCGAGCCTATCCCCTCGGGCGAAGCAGAGCCCATAGCGGAGCGGGAAGCCGCGCCGCGGGCGGAAACGGCAGAACCGGCGGCCAACGGCGAACCCGGCGCACCCACACGACCCATCCCGCCGGGCAAAGTAGAGCCATCGGCGGAGCGGAATGCTGTGCCGCAAACGGAACTGGCGGCATCGTCATCGGCTGTGGATTCCCTAACGGAGGAGGAATCGCCGCTCCCGCCATTCGAAATCGAAACCTACGGAGAGTTTGGCCAAGCGGAATTCGATGCGTCGGATTCACCGAAAACCGGACTGCGCTATTCGGATGCGACATTCGAGCTCACCGCTCTGCCGGAGGGCGTTTTGGTGGGTTCCGATCTCACCGGCACGTCCTTCGCGCGAGTCAAATTCCTATCTATCCATCGTTACCGTGACTGCATCATGACCGGGATCGATCTGCGGCGAATTGAGCTATTGCGCCGGGAGAGGCCCCATAATTTTCTGCGCTGCAACCTGACTGGGGCCAGCTTTGCCGAAGCGGCTATCGAATATACGCTGTTCGCCCATTGCGATTTGTCGGGGAGCCTATGGAAAGGAGCCCGTTTGGACCGTGTCAAGTTCGTCAACTGTCAAATCGACCGCGTCCAGTGGGGGCAGGTCGATTTAAGCCGCACGGTGATGAGCGCCGACATGATGGCAGGCACCGATTTTACCGAAGCGGCCCACCCGCCGCACAATTATCCCGGTACGCGTGATCCGGCACCAGCACCAGCCCAAACCGGTCAACCGGATCCGGAGGCGGCAGAAGCTGCCAGTACTTTCGCAAAGGCCGATTCCGTATCTTCCCAGGAGCCGTCCGCGGCGCCTGATTGCAACACCCCGGACGATTCGGATTCCGGCGGGTAGGGGCCCCCGCACGTCGCGCGCCACGGCAGCGCCGGACAATCCCGCCCATGGGGTGGGCACGATTGGCGCCCTGCGGTCACATGGGATAGAATTCAGGAGGGTGGACACGCCATATGATTGGCGCTCATTACTCGGGGCGGGTAGCGATAACCGGGCACTCGGCTGGAAACAATTGGCGCCCATTCTGCGATTGCCGCGGCCGGCGCCGGCGCGCTTCCCTGTCGCGGTGGGCATCGCTCCGCGATGAAAAGGTTTGGCATTGAGGCACATTTCATTTTTGCTGGCGATCTCCATTGGCGCGCTGGCATGGGTCTCCACCGCGATTGCGCAACCCTTGGCCGGGGAGCGCTCGATCTTTCAACGTTTCGGATCGGGCCGGGTGGCGCCGGAAAACTGGCAGCTAATGCCCGAAATTCCCGTATTTCTGCGGCCGCAATTCGATCCCGACGCCGAGATCGTGAACAATGGCGGGGCCAACCTGGTGGTGTCCTTTCGCCCTCGAAACCGGATTTATTTCTCCCGCAGCTACGATTTCGCCGTAATGTCCTGGAAACCCAAAAGCGGATCGGTCAAAAAGGTCGAGCTTACGTCATTTGACATCAGCGAATTGATCAACTTTTCCGTCAAACGGCTGGTGATCATCACCTTTGGTTTGGGTTTAGGGGTCATGGATGGACTGATCGTCCGCACCGAAGATAGGTTTCGCACGCGATTGGAACCTTTTATTCCTATTCAGCTCGGCCTGGGGCTCGCCACGGGGAGCACCTTTACGGTTGCGTTCAAAGTATCGCATCATTACTTTTTCGGCCCCGGGCCTGGAGTATCGCTGACGCGCGGCCTGATCGGAGTGGGGTATAATTTCTAGGGGCCTGGAGTTTCTCACTCGCGGTCTCGCCGGCCATCGATCGGCCATCGAGGGGATACGCCATGGCGCAGGTATCTGAACAACGCAATTTTCTATCGGTTCGGGGCCGCTAGAGAGCATCTCTCGAAAGTCACACCATGCTTCTACCTTTTCTGCCCTACATACTGGCCTTCTTTGGGCTGATCGCCTCACAAGCCGTACGGGATTCCGGGCAGGAGCTGATGGCTGCCTGGCAGGTATGGGCGACGTATGCCGCGCCGATCCTGATCGGCTACCTGATCGGCCGCATGCCGGATCGAGGGATGGGACCGCGGTCGCCGATGCGGCTTTCGTCGCGCCGTATGATCTTGCTGGGTATATGGCTCATTTTACTGGCCACGGTGCCCCTGCACCATAGCCTGGTTCGGCTCCTGGATGGCTTTCCGCGTGCGGAAGAATTCACCATCCTGCTCCTGTTGGCCAACTTTTGGCTGGCCGACGGGCTCACCCTCCGTGCACCCGATCCCATGGGCGGGAAAAAATGGAGAGCCGAAACCAAGGCGCTTTGGGAAACGATGCGCATTCCGCTGCCAATGTTGATCTTGTTCGGATTGAATGTTTTTTTCACGCCCATGCTGGACCAGATTTTTCTGGGATCACCGGATGAAACCGCATCCTCCGTTTCGATACGGATTGCCGGAATGCTGGCGTTGTACGGCATCGTCTTTGCGGTCATTGTCCCCATGCTGATCAGGTACTGCTGGGGTCTGAGGCGGCTGTCCTCGACCGTGGCGGAAAGCGTCGTCCTGGATGAGTTGGCCGCCAACGGGATCCGGTGGCCACGAGTCTATCAATGGCCCGAGGAAGTGATGGGAGCGACGACAGCGGCGGTCATCGGCCTGATCCCTCCGTTCCGCTTCATGCTGATCGGCGAGGGCTTGGCGGCATCCTTGTCCGAGGCGGAGGTGCGCGCCGTTACCGCTCATGAAGCCGCCCATATCCGCCATCACCACCTTTGGTATTTTTTTGCAGCGATCCTGGCATTTGTACTGCTGATGCAATCTGGGATGGATTCGCTGGTCGTGGTCGCGTTCTGGTTCGATGCAATGCCCCCCATCTGGACATCGGGCCTGATCGTGATCGTGGCGCTGCTGCTGTTCCTGCGCTATGTAATCGGGTTTCTCAGCCGGCAGTTCGAGCGGCAAGCCGACGGCAACGCATTTCAGCGCCATGGGCTGGAACCCCTGCGCTCGTCGCTGATGAAGATCGCCCAGGCCAACGGAATCCAACCCCAGGCAAAGAATTGGCACCATTACGGAATCCTGGGACGGATCTCATATTTGTACGCCGCCGGTCAAAAGCCGGAGTTGCTGCAGGCCCATGACCGCCGGGTGAAGCGGGTCAAGGCCGGCATTCTCGCTGTTTTCGTCTCCCTGTTGATCGCCCAGCCACTTTTGGCACAGGTGAGCTGGCTGGGTTTTTTCGCCGAAAATTTCCTGCCCGAACGGTTGGAACAAATCGTTGATCCTTCGCCGGCCGAGCTGGCGGGCGTGCGCTACCTGGCCTCGGAGGCTTTCGGGCGTGGCGATTACTTCGCAGCGGAACGGTACTTCCGCCTCGCGTTTGGTTGGCATCCTGAAGACCCTCAGACTCAAAACAACCTGGCCTGGCTGCTCGTCACCGCATCCCACGGCGATCCTGGTCTCCTGCAGGAAGGCCTCCTGCTGGCGGAACGCGCTTCCGCAGCGCGGCAAGCGGCCTATATTTGGGATACGTTGGCGGAGGCGTACTTTCGCGCCAACCAACCCGATAAAGCCGAGGCAGCCGCGAGTAGAGCCTTGCTCCTGGCCGAAGCCGGCCAGGAGCGGGGCGGCGCTACCCTGGAATACTATCGCAAGCGATGGAGAGCGCTCGCCAGACCGCAATAGGAAAGTTGATGCCTTCGTGGGATCATCGCCGTGTGACACCCTCGCGGGCAAGACAAACCGCAGAGCCCCGTACTTTCCGCAAATCCCCGCGAAATTGAACAGATGCTGGCTTTCAACCTGGGCGTATTCTTCCGAAATTTGCAGGGCGAAGCGGTGGTTTTCGCCGCCGACAACGGCAACTGCGTCTTCAATTTCACCGGGGGAGTGGAAAGCCTGAAGGAAACCACGCACCTCAATCGGGAACTGTCGGTCGTTTTGGCCCGGGATGGCTTGGTCTGTACGATCGTGATGGAGGAGGAAGAGGAACCCGAAGGGGAGGAAAACCCCGAGGTGCGCGTGCGCCTGGTGAGGTCCCACGACGGGCAAGACGAACTCATGCTGGAAACCACCTTCCGCTTCAATGAAATCAGACTTCAGCCCCATTCCGCCCACGGGGAAAAATCCGTTAAGGCGCCGAAGCATTAGACGCGCCGCCCATCGGTGCAGTGCGGCCAAGCCGGCAGTCCATGGCGCTCCCCACGCTCTCGTCCAGTTTCGCCGGCCTTTTCGATTGCGGTAACTCGACCGTCACGGGATCGAATCCATTGGAACCGCTCCCTATCCCGTCGATGGAGCCGTGATCGGGGAGTCGTCCTGGGGGGCTATCGCTTGGGGGCTATCGCTTGGGACTGAGGAAATGGCCCGCCAACGAGGCCAGCAGCAGGTAGGTCAGTCCGTGGTGCACGGCGCGGAGCAGGGCCCACGCCGCCTCGCCGTATATCAACCATACCAGACCGGTCAAGATGAGCACCGAGGCCGCGAGCAGCTGGGTCGCGCCGGAAAGCGTCACGCCGGCCATTACCCGCAGCCAGTGGCGATGGGTGGAGACGTGGTCCCAAGCATACAGCGGGAACATGACCAGGAAGAACAAGCCGCCCCAGATATGGAGCAAGGAGAACCATCGCTCCTGCCCCGCAACCCACGGCCACTCGTCCCGGAAAACCAGCAGCACGCCGGTCGCCGACAGGAAACCGATCAGCAGAAGCAAAAGTTTACGCACGGGTCAGCTTGGCGTAATGACTCCGGTCCCGGTCGTTCCTCCGGCGCTGGTCATGGGTCATTTGGCTTCGTCGTGTTGACAATATTAGAAGTTTTCCTCATCCCCGGGGCGTTTTGTCGGGATACGCGCACTCCTTCGCGATGGGGCATGCGGGGCAAACGGGCCCCCGTGCTTTGCAGATATGGCGGCCGTGCAGGATCAGGTAATGGTGGGCATGAAGCCGGTGGCGTTTGGGGGTAACCGCGAGCAGCCCTTCTTCCACGTCGCGCACGGTCTTCCCCGGTGCCAAGCCCGTTCGGTTGGCCACGCGAAAGACATGGGTGTCCACGGCGATGGTGGGCTGGCCGAAGGCAACGTTCAGCACCACGTTTGCGGTTTTGCGTCCGACCCCGGGCAGGGCTTCCAGCGCCTCACGATCCTCCGGCACCCGTCCCCCGTGCTTATCCAGCAGATGGCGGCAGGTGGCCATGATGTTGCGCGCCTTGCTGTTGGCCAATCCGATCTTGCGAATGTGCTCCTTGAGCCCGCTCTCTTCCAATGCCAGCATATCCCTGGGTGTCCCGGCGGAGCGAAACAGACTCGCGGTCGCCTGATTCACCGATGTATCCGTCGCCTGGGCGCTGAGAATAACCGCCACCAGCAATTGAAAATTGCTGCGGAAGCGCAACTCGGATTTGGGTGCAGGGTTGGCCGCCGCCAATTTGTCGAAGAGACGCGCCGCTGCGGCCCGGGTCATGGACCCTCCAAAAATGCCCGGTGCACCGCCTGAAGCCCTTTTTGCGTGTCCTCCTCGCGGATGACGCAAGAGATGTTGATCTCCGAGGCTCCCTGGGAAATCATTTCGATATTCACCCCGGCGCTGCCCAGGGCGGAGAACATGAGTCCCGAGGTACCCACGGCGAATTTCATGCCTTCGCCGACCATACTCAAAATGGCTCTCCCGGCGTTCACGGTCACCGTACCGAAGCGTTCCAGACTGTCCTTGGTGGCCCTCAGGTTGTCCCCGCGCTCGATGGTGAAAGAGATGCTCACCTCGGAGGTCGACACGAGGTCCACAACGGCGCCGTGATCGGCCAGCACCTTGAAGACGCCTTCGAGAAACCCGTACGCGTTGTACATGCGATTGGACGACACGGTGACGATCGTGATGCCGCGTTTGGCAGTAACCGCCGTAACCCTGGCCGCGGTTTTTTCGGGCCGGGGAACGATCAGTGTGCCCTCACCAGCGGGATGGAACGTATTCTTCAGGCGGATCGGAATATTGGCCGAGACCACGCGCTCCATGGTGAACGGGTGCAGCACCTCCGAACCAAAATAGGTCAATTCGGAGGCTTCCAGGGGCGATATGCGGCGCAACACATGAGCTTTGGGCACCTTGCGCGGATCGGCGGTGAAGATGCCGTCCACTTCCTTCCACACCTGCAATTCGGCTACGCGTCCGCTTCCCAGGCCAGCGGAGATCATCGCCGCCGTGAAATCAGTGTATCCGCGCCCCACGGCTCTGAGCAGCCCGCCGGGAACCAGGCCGAAAAATCCGGTGACGATGGGCACCGTGCCCTCCTGGGGCAGGCAGCGCTCGGCCAGCATGCGCTGGGTGCGGTCGAAAAACGCGGGGTCGATTTCCCGCTCATCTTCGTTGACGACTTCGGAGAGATCGATATAATCCGCATTGATGCCCCGGTCCTGGAGGGAAGCCGTCAGGGTGCGGGCGGCGAGCCGTTCGCCAGTGCCCAGCAGCAAATCCTGACTGCGAGGCGACAGCTCCCGGATCACCTGGATCGCTTCCAACAGGCTCGTCAACCGGGCGAGGTCATCGTGAACCTCGGCTTCCAACGCTTTGCGCAGGGGAGCAGACGACACTGCGGTTTCGATGGCCCCCAGGTGATTGTCCTCGATGAACTGGATGGCATCGGCGAACGGTTCTCCCCGTACCGCACGCTCCGAAGCTTCGAGAATCTTGCTGGTGGTGCCTTCGCTCTTGACCGTTCCGCTGATGGCCGAGACCACCGCAACAACCTGATGATCGCCCAACGTATCGGCGATGATGTCCCCAACCCCCCGGATGCGTTCGCCACTGCCGACGCTCGTACCGCCAAATTTTTGCACGATGATGGCCATGGTTTTACGATGGCCCCCGTTCAGCCGATTCCGCCAGAATTTCTTCCGAGCGCCGCACCGAGCGCTTCAGCCAGCTTTCATAGATTTCCTGGCGGCGGCTTTCGGTCATGAGGTAGCAGCCGGGATCAGCGGATTCCAGCGAGAGCCGATTCAGCTCGCGGCGCGCGTGATGGGCACATAGGGCCACGGCGACGGATAAGTTGAGACTTTCCACGAACCCCAGCATGTCGATGCGGAAGCACCCATCCGCGAGAGCCAAAGCTTTGTCGCTGACCCCCTCGTGCTCGTTACCGAATACGAGAGCCACCCGCTGCCGGAAGTCCAAATCGGTGATCGATACGGCCCCGCCCTGCTGCAGGTGGCTGGCCAGCACGCGGTAACCCCGGGAACGCAGATCGTCAATGCAAGTTTCCAAGCTGTCCGGTTCGTGCAGCGTCAGCCACCGTTCCGTGCCCTGGGTGATCCGCCGCGAAAACCCCAGGCGAGCCCGAGGGTCCACCAGGTAGGCGTCCTGGAACGAGAACGCGTCCAGGCTGCGCAGCGCGGCGCTCAAATTGTGAGGGTCCACCATTTGCTCGAACACGAACGCCACATGGTCGGATCGTGTGCCGAGCACGGATTTCATGCGCGCGATCCGTCGCGGGCGCAAGAGGGGCTCGAGGGTGGCGGCAACTCGATCCATGCGTCAACCGGCTCGCGGCAACTGCTCATCGATCCCGGAAAGCGCCTCGATTCGTGCCAGCAAGGTTTGTTCATCACGGGTGGCGAACAATTCCTGGCGTACGGCCTTGGCGTCGGCGATGCCCCGCACGTATTCGGCCAGGTGTTTGCGGAATTCCAGCAGACACGCCCGTTCCGCCTTCGTCTCCCGCATCAGCCGGTAATGCGCCGCAATCAGGGCAGATCGTTCGCGCCACGACACGGAATTTTGACGGAAATTATTGCGGAACACCCAAGGATTGCCGATGGCCGCCCGCCCGATCATGAAGCCATCGAGGCCGGCCGATTTTCGCAAGCCATCAGCCCAGTCGGCGACGTCACCATTGCCCAGCACGGGTATTCCCAGATTGCGCTTCAGACGGTAAATCGGCTCCCAGTCGGCCTTGCCGGAGAAACCCTGCTCGTAGGCGCGGCCGTGGACGGTGATCAGGGATGCCCCGGCAGATTCCAGGGATTTGGCGAAAGGAATCAGGTTGTCGGCGTTGCGCCAGCCCAGCCGGGTTTTGACCGAAATTTCCAGCCCGCAGCCGGCGGCCACCCGTTCCACGATTCGGCAGGCCAGGTCCACATTTCGCATCAGGCCGCTTCCGTGTTGGGAGGCGACGATTTTTTTGGCGGGACAGCCCATATTCACATCGATTCCCATCACACCCAGCTGTTCGAGCACCTTGGCCGATTCGGAGAAGCTTTCGGGCCGATGGCCGAAAAGCTGCACGAAATAGGGTTGCTCCTCGGCAGTGAAATCGAGCCGGCGGCGTATCTTGCCACTGCACAAAAATCCGTCCGCATTGGTGAATTCGCTGAACAGCACCACGTCCCGGTCGATGCGGCGGACGATACGCCTGAACGCGCTGTCGGTGATCCCATCCATCGGGGCTAGGGCCACGATGGGCCGCGGTCTCTCGCACCAAGGGATCCTTTCGCCAGCCGCGTGCCGCGATTTCGAGTCAGCCGTGGATCGATTCATCCCGCGCCTCGCCGAGAGTGGATTCCAGGTAGGAGACGATATCCTGCAACGGCGTGCCGGGACCGAAGAGCCGGCCCACACCCAGGGCCTCCAAGGTCTCACGATCCTTGCCGGGAATGATCCCGCCGCCAAAAAGCAACACATCGTCCATCCCTTGTTCACGCATACATTCCAGCACCTTGGGGAACTGGGTCATGTGAGCGCCGGAAAGAACGCTCAGGCCGATGGCGTCCACGTCCTCCTGCAGGGCCGCCGTAACGATCGTCTGCGGGGTTTGTCGCAGGCCGGTATAGATGACCTCCATGCCCGCGTCCCGCAATGCGGAAGAGATGACGTGGACGCCCCGGTCGTGGCCGTCCAATCCCGCCTTGGCCAACAATATGCGCAATGTGCGGGGCGCGCGCGGTTCTTCCCCAGTCATGTGATCCGTTTGGCTGCAATCGGACCCGCAGAGGCCCTATATGGCACGAGCCGCATCTGTGTACCAGCCCGATGGAATTTGATATTGTCGCCTAAAGCCCCGGCACCGGGAAAACGGATTCATGACGGATGCCTTGGGCGTGGTTATCGGCACGATCGAGCCGAGACAACAAGGCCGAAACAACAAGATATACAAAACTTCGTCCCAACGCGGAAGGGGTGATCCTCCGTACGGCCAACCCATCCCACGAGGGTTGCAACCATGTTCGACCGCCGATTGCTCTCCAATTTCGATTGGTATCTGCTCTTCCTGGTGCTGGCCATTTGCCTTGTGGGCACCGTGGCGATCCAGTCGGCCTCGCAGGGTTACGTGGGCGAAGTGAGCTTCTGGTATCGTCAATTATCGTGGATCGGCGTGGGATTGCTAGCATGTTTTATCGTACTGCTGGTCGATTTTCGCACCATCGGCCACTGGTCGTACCTCCTCCACGGATTTGTGGTGGCCTCCCTTGCCGCCCTGGTGTTCATCGACAGCGCCGAGGGCGGGGTCAACCGCTGGTTCGCAGTCGGGCCGGTCGCCATCCAACCGTCCGAGTTCGTCAAGATCACGTCGGTGTTGGCCATCGCGTATTACTTTCGCGACAGCCGGCAGGTCGGCGGATTGGGCTTGAAAGGGATATTGGTGCCCGCCCTGCTGGTGCTGGTCCCGTTTTTCCTGGTCGTGCAGCAGCCCGATCTCGGCACGGCCTTACTCATTCTACTGAGCACGTTTCCGATCTTTGTATTGGCCGGGATTCACAAGCGCATTTTGATCACCATAGCCGTGACCGGTATCTTGGCCATCACATCGTTGATCACCGCCTTCCAACTGGGCACGTATCGCATTCATGCCCCGGTCCCCACCACCCTGGCGCGGCAAGGTGCAGGCCAGGAATTAGTGGCCCGACTGGAATCCGCCGTGGGACAGGAGTTTTCCACCCGCGCCGATTTACGGCGGGTGTTCTTCGATGAGGAGATCTCCCTTGACAACCCCTATCTGGATCTGATCGCGGAAAATACGTTCCGCCCATACATTTCCCATGTATTGCGGCCCTACCAGCAAAAACGGCTGCTCACGTTTCTCGATCCCAATAAGGACCCATTGGGCGCCGGCTATCACGTCATTCAGTCCAAAATCGCGATCGGATCGGGCAGATTCTGGGGCAAGGGCTTCGGTAACAGCACTCAGGGAGCCCTCAACTTCCTGCCGGCGCGGCACACCGATTTCCTATTCTCCATATTCGCCGAGGAGTGGGGATTCGTCGGCGTGCTTGGACTGCTGACGCTTTATGGTGCGTTGATCGTGCAGGGTTTTCGCATCGTCTTGCAGACACGGGATCGCTTCAGCGTGTTCCTGACGATGGGCATCGCTTCCATCATTGCGGCACAGGTTTTGGTCAACGTCGGGATGGTGGTCGGAATGTTGCCCGTGGTGGGTGTGCCCCTGCCCTTTTTCAGCTACGGCGGCTCATCCATGGTGTCACTCATGGCGGGATTGGGGCTGATCCTCAACATTCGCATGCGGCGTTTCTTGTGGACCTGACGCCACCCCATTTCGGGGCAAGGATGGCGCCCGGTCATCGATAACGCCCAGTATCCCCGCAGGAGCTGCCCGGAATTCATATCCAGGATGGAACCGTACCGGCCAGCATCGCCGTCCAGATCCGCTTCGAATGCCGGCACGACGCCGATCTGCACCCATAGCTGATTGTCGCGTCCCACGACGCCGGACAGTCCGCCTTGGTATCGGGTGATGATGACCTGGGGTAAAATTCAAATCGCAGGGCCAACCCACAGCCGGAAGGATTCGGCCTGAATTTTTGCGTGATTACAGCAGATTGTGCGGATCCACATCCACGACGATTCGGTCCGGCCGGTTCACTTTGAATTTCCCCTCCCCCAGCACGCGATGCAGCAGCAGGCGCATGGGGGCCGCTTGCTTCGCCCGCAACCGCACCATCCAGCGATAGCGTTTGTTGAGCTTACGGATCGGCGCTTCCGCGGGTCCGTCCACCGTCACACTCTCAGGCCGTGCTGCCTGGATGCGGTGGTAGAGTTCGCCGGCAAGCCGTTCGGCTCGATCCACGCGTGTACTGCTGGCCCATATCATCACCATGTGGGCGTACGGCGGGGTGAGGGCCGCTTCGCGGATGGCAAGCTCGGCTTCCGCGAACTGGGCTGTATCGTGGGTGCTCACATGCACCAGGGCGTGATGCTCGGGTTGATAGGTCTGGATGACCACCCTCCCCGCCGACGACCCACGACCGGCACGGCCGGCCATTTGGGTCAGCAGGTGAAAGGTGCGCTCGGAGGCACGAAAATCGGGGAGGTTGAGCGCCACGTCCGCCAACACCGCTCCCACCAACGTGATGTGGGGGAAGTCGTGGCCCTTGGTCAGAATCTGCGTGCCGATGATCAGGTCGTAACGCCGCTCGCGGATACCCTGCAACATGCTTTCCAGTGCCCCTTTCCGGCGCAGCGTATCGCTATCCATGCGCAGGATACGGGCCTTGGGAAAAAGCCGGCCCATCTCCTCCTCGATCCGCTCGGTGCCGAATCCGACAATTTTCATCCCATCGGTGCCGCAGGCAGTGCAGACCGAGGGCATGGGCTGCGAATAATCGCAATGGTGGCAGCGCAATCGCTCCACGATCTGGTGGTAGACCAGTGACAGGCTGCAATTGGCGCACACGGCCGGCTCGCCGCATTGATCGCATTGCACCAGGTTGGCGAATCCGCGCCGATTCAAGAATAAAATGGCCTGATCCCCTTGCCGCAGAGTTTCGTGCAACGCCTCCACCAGATGGCGGGTGAAAAACGCGCAGCCCTTTTGACGCGGTGTGCTCCGCAGGTCCAATATTTCCACGACGGGCATGCTGCGATTCCGCACCCGCGACGGAAGCACCAATCTTTCCAACTTGCCCATGCGGACGTTGCGCAACGATTCCATAGAAGGCGTCGCCGAGCCCAGCAGCGCGACCGCGCCTGCCTCGCGGGCTCGCATGAGGCCCGCATCGCGAGCGTGATAGCGCGGCGTTTCGTCCTGCTTGTAGGATGGATCGTGCTCCTCGTCCACAACGACCAGCCCGAGATTCGGCAACGGCGCGAACAGCGCGCTGCGGGCGCCGATAACGATGGGTGCCCGGCCCTGCCACACCCGCATCCATTGTTCGCTTCGGGTTCGCTGGTCCATGCCGCTGTGCAGCACGGCCACCCGATCGCCGAACCGCGCCCGGAATCGGGTCACGATGTCAGCCGTCAGGGCAATCTCGGGCACCAGCAACAGGGCCGACCGTTTCCGTTCCAGGGTTTCCCTCACCGCATGCAGGTAGACCTCCGTTTTTCCGCTCCCGGTGACGCCTTCCAGCAGGAAACCGAGATACCGGCCCGCCGCAAGCGCGGAATGCACCGCCTCGTACGCAGCCCGTTGGTCGGGGTTGAGATCGTAGAACGGCTCCACATCCGGCATGGAAACTGGAGCCGGCAATTGCGCGGGTTTGGTGAACGCTTCCAACGCGCCTTCGGACTCCAGTTGGCGCACCGCCTTCCAGGGGCTGGGCATGACCTCGCGTAGGCGCGCCATGGACAGTTCGCCGGCCTCTTGCACCATCCGCAGCACCTGCGCCTTGCGGGTTTCCCGGCCTTCCGGCCTTCCCTTCCCGTAGAGACCAGAGTCCGTGGCCCTTTGTGCAGATCCCCCGGCGACGTTTCGCAGCCACTTTTCTTCACGCGGCCCGTGGCGATATCCGGCAACGTCGTGGATCACTTCCACTGTGCCTGCGGCGATCTGCTGGTCCAGCCAGCCGCGTTCCACTTCCCCTGGGGCGGCAACGGCCCACTGTTTGGCGCTCCACACGGCGCGGCGGCCGAACCAGCGCCTCAGCTTAGGCGTAAGCAGGGCCAGCGCGCGCTCTGTGTCCGCCCCAGGCCTAAAACGGTAAATGCTGCGGATCCGCAAACTCAGTCCCGACGGCAGTGCGGCATCCAACACCTCACCCCAACCGCAAAAATAATATTCCGCGACCCAATGGGTGAAGCGCAGGAGTTCCGGAGTAAATAACGGCTGCGCCTCGACGACGCTATGGATGGTCTTGAGGCGCTCCGCAGGCAGTTCCGACCGGTCTTTCAGCCCGACGACGACCCCGCTGCGCATCGTCCGGCCGAATGGCACGACCACACGGGAACCCGGGACGATCTGCTGCGTTGATTCCCCGTCGAGGCGGTAATCGAATGTGCATTGCAGGGGGATATTGACCGCGACCTCGGCAATGGTGTCTGTCGGGGTCGAAGAGCTGGAAGTCTTTTGCGTCGACATGGTCAGGGCACTATTTTCCCCCCATCTCGTTAAAAAACACTAGACTAGCCCGGCAAACCGGGCAAAAATGTCGCGAAATCACTCCCGCATCCGAATTCGCCGGGTTGTGCTGCCGGTACAGTCATTCGACATGCCCCAAACGATTTTCTCAAGCGCGATCTTTGCAAAGGCATCATACCCGCCATCTGGCTCCTTTCATAAATTCTTATCGCCTATTTACGACGCTCAATTACGACGCCCAATTACGACGCTATCTGAAAACGCCCATTTAGAACGCGGTTGAACATCGATGGACAAAAAATCCGGATTCACCACCGTCTACGAGGCTCCCGACGCGGGGACACTGGCGTTCGACAGCCGGCGCGATTTCGAAGACGAAATTGAAACCCACCTCGAAGTCTTGCGCGAACTGCAGACCGAATTCAAGGATAAGGAGGATATCGCCGAAAGCCTCCACGAGATCGCGGCCAAGCTGGCCGCACTCAAGGTATCCACCGAGCCGGTCGAGGCCGTGCAAAAGAAATTGAAAGCGCTGACCCAGGTGCCTTTCGGAGAGGGAAAGAACCTGGACCTCGCGGCATTTCGGAAAAAATCCCCCCATACCAAGATTGCGGACCCGGAAGCCTACCTGGATCACGTGCGGAAACTGGTGCGCAACACGACCGGCAACTTGACGCAACTGCTCCACGTTTTCGAGGACGACAATATCTTACAGCGGTTTCTGGCAGAGCTTCAGAAACTCGATGTAAATTCCGACTATCGCACCGTGCGCCACGCCATGGACAAATTGGCCAAGAGCCCCCAGCTTTGGCACTACAACGAAAAAAAGAAGGCGTTTCTCCTGGAGTGGTTGCGTCCGTTCCAGGAAGAGTTGGGCAAACCGATCGATAATTTGAGCGCAGAGGAACTGCAAGAGGCCCTGAAAAAGGTCGGGACGCTGCGAGAATCAAAACTGGAAATGATGACCAATCTCGTCCAGGAGAAAAACCGGGGACCATTCCGCAAGTACAACCGGGAGATGCATGCGGTCATGAATGGGCGCAACAAGGATTTCTGGAGCGGCGCCGAGGTGCGCGACGAATTCATCGCCTTGATGACCAAGCTCATCAACTGGATGAGTTTCAATCTCGAGGACCGCTTTCTGCTGTTTAAGACCAAGGATGGCGGCTTCTGCTACCTGATTGGTTTCGCCGACGAGTCCCTGGCCAACGCCATCGAACTGGAAGGGGGCAAGCTGGCCCTGTATCCTCATCTCAAAGTCTTTTTGAAAGGTAAGGGTGATAATTATGGCGAAATCACCCAGGAAGCCTACGGCGGTGACAGCGCAGCCTATTTTCGATCCTTGAAAACCGCCGTAGTGCCTTTCCTGGTCTCTATCGCCGTCATGGTGGAGTTCGAGTTGAGTGGCGCCTTGAAGCGTTCCTTCGATATGTGGACCTGAATCGAGCGCAGCCGGGGCGAATTCCCATCGTCTTCCCTTTTCAGATAAGATCGCAAACCGCCCCATTGACCGGCAGGCCACAGGCATTCCTCCCGTGGCCTGCCGGTAGGATGGAAACCGGTACGGGCGCGTCCGTCTGCCGGTGCGTGGTTCACGTCAATGGGTGATCCGTTGCGCAAGAAGTGGATTCGAACCAAGCCCACCGCTGCTGCACCCAACGGAGGGCCTTTCTTTCGCAAAGTGGTGTACGAGGTCGTGCGCAGCATCCCCCGCGGCCGCGTGGCCACGTACGGGCAGGTGGCGATCCTCGCAGGCCACCCGCGGCGCGCCCGTCACGTGGGTCAGGCCCTTGCCGGGATGCCGCCGGGGATCGATCTGCCTTGGCATCGGGTGATCAATGCCCAAGGTCGAATTTCCGCTCGAACGCTCCAGGCCCGGCGGCATCGGACACCCGGAGAAGCGGAACGCCGCCAGCAGCGGTTGCTGGAGCGGGAAGGCATCCGCTTCCGCAATGGCCGGGTGGAATTCGCGCATTACCTGTGGCGCCCGGCCCCTGGCGATGATTGAATTTTTCTGTGAATCCCCCGACAGCCGCGCCGGCGACCACAACAGCAACGCCCGCGCGGGAACGATCCGCACCGGCCGTGGCGATGTGCTCACGCCGGTGTTCATGCCCGTGGGCACCCAGGCCACGGTAAAATCCCTGACCCCGGAGGATTTGGAGGGGCTCGGCGCCGGGATCATCCTGGCCAATGCCTACCATCTCCACATACGGCCCGGAGAGGATCTGGTGCGCAAGCTGGGGGGGCTCCATCGCTTCATGCACTGGGATGGGCCCATCCTGACCGATAGCGGCGGCTACCAGATCGTCTCCCTCGCCAAAAACAATCGCACCGACGAGCAGGGTGTGCGCTTCCAGAGCCATGTGGACGGCAGCCCGATGCAATTGACGCCCGAAAGCGCCATCGGCATTCAAGAAGCCCTGGGGTGCGATATCATGATGTGCCTGGACCTGCCCGTCGCTCTGCCGGCGGATTCAGCCGCCCTGGCCGAAGCGGTGGGCCGCACCACCCGCTGGGCGAGGCGTTGTCTGGCCGCCCGAACCGGCGCCCAGGCTTTGTTCGGCATCGTCCAGGGCGGCACGGCGCCGGATCTGCGGCGGCAAAGCGCGGAGGAGATCGCCGCCATCGGCTTCGACGGTTACGCCATCGGCGGGCTCAGCATGGGCGAATCTTCCGCGGCGATCCACGATACGATTGCCCTTACCGCCCCGCTGCTCCCCGCGCACCGTCCCCGTTACGTGATGGGCATGGGGGAACCGGAGGACATTCTGTTCGCTGTTGGCGCGGGGGTGGATATGTTCGATTGCGTGCTGCCCACCCGCAACGCCCGCAACGGATCGCTCTACACGGGCCGCGGCAAGCTGGTCATCAAGCAGGCCCGCTACCGGGAAGATGCCCAGCCCCTGGACCCGGAGTGCTCGTGCTACACCTGCCGCCACTACAGCCGAGCCTACCTGCGCCATTTGTTCGTGGCGGGGGAAATCCTCGCCATGCGGCTGAATACCCTGCACAACCTCCACTTCTACCTGCAAATGATGCGGCTGGTCCGCGAGTCCATCGTCGCCGGACGGTTCAACGACTTCGCGCGGGGGTTTCTGGAGCGCTACCGGGAGGGTCAGGCGGTGTGACCGGCGATGGCAACACCCAGGTCCCTATTCGTCCAGGACCAATCGGGCGGCGATGGGTAAATTCCGGCATATGCCGCTGGGGTTGCCGGGTGTCTTGACTCCGTACCAGGGTACGGGGAGTATGCTGCCAACAGGAGGCCAAAGAAATGGACGGACTGACCATAGGACAGGCGGCCAAAAAGGCGCGGGTGCATCCCGAAACCCTCCGCTATTACGAGCGGCGGGGGATTCTGCCCGAGCCGGCCCGTTCGCCGGCCAACTATCGGCTCTATTCCGAGGCCGCGGTACGGCGTGTGCGATTCGTCAAGCGAGCCCAAGGTTTGGGCTTCACCCTGCGGGAAATCGGCGAGCTGATTGCGTTGCAGGTAAAACCCGCCGCGAGTTGCGCCGACGTGCGCGGCAGGACTATGGCCAAGATCGCCGAAATCGACCGTAAGCTCCGGGACATGCGCGAGATCAAGCGATCCCTGACACGGCTCGGGAAGGCCTGCCCCGGCAGCGGAGGGGTCGATTTGTGCCCCATCCTCGATGCCATGGGCTCGGAAGGCGCATCGTGAATATTAGCCGGCAGCCAAATCGCGGTTCGGGCCGCGATTTCTGCCGCGTCGGATAAAACTGATTAGGGAGAATCGGTAATGGCTGACAAGCGGCTGGTGGAAATCTTCAGCGCGGGATGCGCGGTGTGTGAGGAGACGGTCAGTCTGGTACGGGATATCGCCTGCGCGTCGTGCGACGTCAGCGTTCTGAATATGAAAGAACCGGAGGTCGCCGCCCGCGCCAAGTCTCTCGGCATTCATTCTCTGCCTGCCGTGGCCATCGACGGCAAGCTGGCGGACTGCTGCGCCGGCCGCGGCCCCAACGGCGGTATGCTCCGCGAGGCGGGTATCGGGAAGCCGCTCTAGTTTGACCCGATGGCGGAAAGTCTGGTTTTCGCTTGCGACCCTTGGGCACCCCTTGCGGCGCTCCGTCAGCCCCTCAATCCAAATAGTGGATCGGTACGCCCATGCCGGCGACGGTTTTTTCTGGCGGGGCGGGAATGATCACCCGCCTTCCCCCTTCGATCTCCCGCTGCAAACGAATCATCCCCTCGCGGTCGTCGCCTTCGATGAAGCCGTGGGGTGGGGGTCGCGCCACCGTCGCGGCGGGGTCGCCCATAGCCGCAGCGCCGGCAGGCAGACGGCGAAATCGGTCAGCAGAGCGAGGCTGCGCTGGAATAGAGAAAGCATGGACGGCCTGAAAGCCTTTGATTAGCGGCATAAGCGGGGAAATTACTCCTTCCCCGCGCCTCCCTTTTCCGCAAACAGCGTCCCATGTTAGTTAATAGTAGTGGTCTGTAGAATACGAGTCCCACGAATTATTGTCATGCTGTCCGCGGCGAGCATCTCGATGATGCCGTCCGGAACACGGTACCGGAAACACCGAACCGGAAACACGGAACCTGAAAACCCCACAGTGAGCGATGAGCGAACCCCTTTGGCGCCCTGACCGGCAACGCGTCGAGAACGCAAACCTGATGGCTTTCCGCCGGGATCTGGTGCGCCGGGGCGAATTGTCCGCGGAACAGGCCCTGGACGATTATCCCTCGTTGCACCGCTGGAGCGTAGAGCACCTGGAAGCGTTCTGGGAAGCAGCATGGCGCGACGCGGCCGTGGAAACCGTCTCACGTCATACCAAGGTGCTGGCCGATCGCACAATGCCCACCCTGCGATTCGAGGCCGACCGGCAGTGGTTTCCCGGATGCCGCTTCAATTTCGCCCGCCACCTGCTTCGCTACCGCGACGGCCACCCGGCCATCATCGCCCTCGGGGAAGCCTTGGAGCCGGTTACGGTGACCTACGGCGAGCTGTACGATTCGGTCTCGCGCTGCGCCGCGGGCCTGGCCCATCTGGGGATCGGGCCGCGGGACCGGGTGGCGGGCTACCTGCCCAACTGTATCGAGGCCATCGTGGCCATGCTCGCGACGACCGCGCTGGGAGCCGTCTGGTCGTCCACATCTCCCGATTTCGGGTTCCAAGGGGTTCTGGACCGCTTCGGGCAAATCGACCCCACGGTACTCATCTGCGCAGACGGATACCGCTACAACGGAAAGGTGCATGCCACCTTCGACAATGCGGTACGGCTGGTGCGGGAGATCCCCTCGATCGGACATACCGTCGTCGTGCCTTTCGTGGGCCGGGCCGATCGGCTGCCGGAAGGATTTCTGACCTGGAACGCGCTCATGGAATGGGACACGGCCGGCTCCGAACCGGCATTTCCAGCGTTCGCCTTCGACCACCCCGTCTATATCATGTACTCCTCGGGAACGACTGGGGCCCCAAAATGTATCGTCCACGGCGCAGGCGGCACGTTGCTCAAACATCATGTGGAGCACCGCTTCCACACCGATCTCCGCCGAGCGGACCGGCTCTTCTTCTTCACCACCTGCGGATGGATGATGTGGAACTGGCTGGTCAGCGGTCTGGCCCAAGGGGTGACCCTTGTCTTGTACGACGGCAGCCCGGCGTATCCTGGGGTGGATCGGCTCTTCCGGATTGCGGAGGAGATCGGCATCACCGTTTTCGGGACCAGTCCCAAGTATCTCGCCACCTGCAAAAGGGCCGGGATCGTGCCGCGTGAGTCGATCGATCTCTCCCCATTGCGTGCGATCCTTTCCACCGGCGCCCCCCTGGACCGGGAACTGTTCGAATGGGTCTATGGCTCGGTCAAGGGCGATTTGCAGTTGGCTTCCATCAGCGGCGGTACCGATATTCTGGGGTGCTTCATGCTGGGCAATCCTTTTCAACCCGTCTACGCCGGAGAAATTCAGGGGCCGGCCCTCGGCGTGGATCTTGCCGCATTCGACGATGAAGGCCGTTCTCTTGTGGGAACCAAGGGAGAATTGGTGTGCCGGCAGCCGATTCCTTCCATGCCGATCGGATTCTGGAACGACCCCGACGGCCAAAAATATCGGGAGGCCTACTTCAGTACCTACCCCGGCGTCTGGAGGCACGGCGATTTCATCCGCATCAACGACCGCGGCGGCGTGTCGGTTTTTGGCCGCAGCGACACCACCCTCAACCCGGGCGGTGTCAGAATCGGCACGGCGGAGCTGTACCGCATCGTCGAGGAAATGTCAGAAGTCCAGGACTGCATCGCCGTGGGCCAATCCTGGGAAGGCGACGTGCGCATCCTCTTATTCGTGGTACCGATGCCTGGCGTGGAACTGGACAACGGCCTGCAAAGCAGAATCCGCGAGGCCATCCGCCGCCACGCCACACCGCGGCACGTACCGGCCCGCATATTCCCCATTGCCGAGGTGCCCGTGACCGTCAACGGGAAAAAGGTCGAACTCGCCGTGACGCGCACCCTCGAGGGCAAATCCATCACCAATCGGGAGGCCCTCGCCAACCCCGAATCTCTCCGGCAATTCGAAGGACTGCGAATCGACTGATCCCCCACGGCGGAGCCATCCGGCTGCACCAATCGCGGTATACCCATTCGGTATACCCATTCGGTATACGTAGTATCGGTTTGTGCAATCTGTCGTATCGTGCGGACGTGGAAGAGGCACCCGGGTAATTGGGCCGTAGACATTCGGCCGCCTTGAGAGCGGCGCCATGGCAGTACGAGCGATATCAAATATTACAATGGGTTAGATCGCCGGATGGCTGCTCAATTTGGGGGGGACGGATGGCGCGTGGTCAGATCCACCCATCGATGGCGATGTGGAGGCTCCCGCCCTCGCCCCTGGGACAATCGTGTCCCCACGCCACGCAATAGGGATATACCGCCACCACCTGCCCCGCCGCCACGACCAGAGGGGTGCGCTCCCGCTCCCAAAGCGGGACCCCCCGGCCCCGGAGGAATTCATTCACTTTGACCGGTGAGGCGCGCCGCGGCGGCCGGATGCGGTCCCCGGGCAGCCGGGTGCGAATTTCCAGGGTGGCATCTGCGGGGATATTGTGGATCGCCAGTTCCGCGGCCTCGTCTCCGCTGCTGGTGCGCAATGCGATCTGCATCCCCGCCGGCACCTTCACTCGCCACGACCCCACGCGATGCTCATCCGGCGGCACGGCGCTGTCGAGACATTGCAAAAGGAGCCGCGCCCCGCGACGTTTCAGCACTCTCCGCCGCGGCAGATGCAAATCCCAAACGGGCGCCCCATTTTTCAACAGGTGCAGCGCCCGGTCGATCGTCGATGCGTCGAGCGCGCCCGGAATGCGCTCGACGATAAAGCGATGCAAACTCTCCGCGCCGGCCAACGCCGGAAGTTTGCATAAGGCGTCACTATCGATCCAATGGTAGGCAGCCCCGGCGGCACTCTGCCGGGGTGATTCCGTTTCCGCCAGCCACCCGGCCAATGCGGCACTCTGTTTTTCCAGAGTCAGCAACCGCCGGCCAATGCCGCCGTCGGCCAGTTGGTCCATCAGCGGCAGTAGTTCATGGCGCACTCGATTGCGCTTGTACCGCCGTGACCGGTTCGAGGGGTCTTCCAGCCAGCGTTCGCCGAGATCGGACAGATATTCCGTCAGGCGGACATGGGAAAACGGCAACAGGGGCCTGATCCAGTGCCCCTCCCGTGGCTTCAGGCCGCGGATGTGGGCCAAGTGAACACCACGCAACAGTTTCATCATCAGCGTTTCCAGGTGGTCGTCGTGCTGATGTCCGGTGGCGATCCAGTGAGCCGGCCTGGAACGGAGCAGATTCAGGCTTTCCTCCCGGCGCCATGACCGGGCCGCGGCCTGCACCCCGGCACGTCTCCCGGAAAGCGCTTCGCTGCGGCGCAGATGAAAGGGCAATCCCAGGCCACGCGTCCGCTCGGCTACCCACTCCGCCTCGGAGGCGGATTCCGGCCGCAAGCCGTGGTCAAAATGGAGTACCTCTAAATCCAGACCCAGCCTATCGCGGAGGGTATGCAGCAGCAGCAGCAAGGCCAGGGAATCGCCTCCGCCGCTTACCGAAATGATGACGCGTTCGCCTGGCCGCGTGAGGCCTTCCCGGCGCATATGGTCCCAAAGCGCCTGTTCCGTGGGATGGATCGAAGCCATCTTCGATGATCGCCTGAATGGCCAAAAAGGAAGGCCCAATATGGAAGGGAGAGTTCGGCGCCTAGATTGCAGGGCGGACGTCAGATCGATATCGCTCGATACCGGTTAGGATTACGAGCCCAGCTCATTGCCGCCGGGCGTGAACGGACACTACCGCACTCATCATTTGCGGACATTGTCGTCTGAGGTCAACGTCATCGGTGCGATTTCCGCGGACGACCGAGTCAATGGCGGCCCGTCGCTTGCAATATTTCGTTCTATTGACGAATGTTATAATCCTAAAGGGGTTGAAACGCCATTTTACGTGGGCACACACCCGATGGAAATGATAGATTTGCGCAGCGACACGGTGACCCGTCCGGATTCCGGCATGCGGAAGGCGATGGCCGAAGCGGATGTCGGAGACGATGTCTTTGGCGAGGACCCCACAGTCAACGCCCTGGAAGCGGAAACCGCGCACCTGTTCGGCAAGGAGGCGGCCCTGTTCGTCGCCTCCGGTACGATGGCCAATCAGGTCTCCCTGCGAGCCCACACACAGCCGGGCGACGAGGTGGTGGCCCACCCCAACGCCCATATCGTGCGGGCCGAAAGCGGTGCTGGGGCGGCCCTGTCGGGTGTGCAATTCCGCATGGTGGGGAATCCCGGCGGCGGCATGGACGTGGACGCGCTGGAGGCCGTCCTTCAATCCGGCGATGATCACCATTTCGCGCCTACACGGCTGATTTGCATGGAAAATACCCACAATTTCGCCGGAGGGCGCGTGCTGCCCATGGAAATGATGGAGGCCATATCCAACTTGGCCAAAGGGGCCAAAATCGCCACGCATCTGGATGGTGCCCGCGTCATGAACGCCTGCGTAAAACAAGACATCCAGCCGGCCAAGGTCGCCGCGCTGTTTGATTCGATTACACTCTGTTTTTCCAAGGGTCTGGGTGCTCCGGTGGGATCGATTGTCGCCGGCGAACGCGATTTTATCCGCCAATGCCGCCGGTATCGCAAGATGTTCGGCGGTGGTATGCGGCAGGCCGGCATTCTGGCCGCGGCTGCGCGATTTGCCCTGAAGCACAACGTGAGCCGGCTGGCGGAGGACCACGCCAACGCGCAGCGGCTGGCCCAGGCTTTGGCGGAACATCCCTATTTACGGCTGCCTTATGGCATGCCCGATACCAATCTGGTTTTCTTCCAATGCGTCCATCCTGAAATCACCATGGACGATCTGCTCGCTGCGCTGAAGGCAAAAGGCGTTCTGCTGACCAACATGGGTGCTGGACTGGCAAGGGCCGTCACCCATCTTGATATTTCCCCCGAGGGAGTCGAGCAGAGCCTGAAGGCTGTCAACGAGGCCCTGCCCGCCTAAACGGATTAGGAATTTCGCCAGGGCCAATTTCGATTCCACGAGGATTCTGCGTGCAAAAATACGATTTGCTGGTGGTGGGGTCTGGGCCCGGCGGCGAAAAAGCGGCCATTCAAGCCGCCAAGCTGGGCCGCAAAGTGCTGGTCGTCGAAAATGAGGGGACCGGGGGTGCGAGTCTGCACGCCGGTACCATCCCCAGCAAGACCCTCCGCGAATCGGTGCGTTACATCAGCCTCATGAAACAAAGAGCGGTCTACGGCATCTCGGTGAAGCTGGACCACGATCTCACCATCAATCGGCTGATGCACCGCAAGCGTGGGGCGATCCTCTCCCTCACCGAAAGATTGGAATCCAACTTCGAGCGCAACCGTGTAGATCTCCACCACGGCTTGGCAACCTTCGTCGACCCCCACCGCATGCGGATCAGCAGCGGCGGCGGGTCCGAGGAGGTCGAGGCGGATTACATTGTCATCGCCGTGGGCGCCCGCCCTCATCGGCCGGATCACATCGATTTTACCCACCCGCGCATATTGGACAGCGACACCATCCTCGCGCTGAATCAGATTCCCAAAACCCTGACCATCATCGGTGGAGGGGTGATCGCCTGCGAATACGCGACGATATTTTCCAACCTGGGGGTCAAAATCAATTTGCTCGATCCCCGTCAACAGTTGCTGGAATTCCTCGACTCGGAAATCGCCGGCACGTTGTCCTACCTCATGCGAGACCAAGGCATTCGCCTGCGCCGCGGCGAAAAGCTGTCCCACGTCGAGTGCGCAGGCGATTCGGTTTTGGCCCACACCGAATCGGGAAAAGTGATCAAAGCGGATTATCTGCTCTACGCTTTGGGCCGCACCGGCAATACTGAGAATTTGGGGCTGGAAAACGTGGACATCCCTACGAACTGCTATCAACAGATCGAAGTGAACGGGTTTTTCCAGACCAATCACCCTCACGTCTACGCCGTGGGTGACGTGATCGGGCCGCCAAGCTTGGCCGCCACGGCGCTGGACCAGGGCCGACTGGCCGCACTGCATGCCTTTACCGAGACGACCGAGCCGTACCGGCACGATCTCCTGCCTATCGGCATCTATACCATTCCCGAAATATCGACGGTCGGAGCGACCGAGGAGATGCTGACCGAGCAGTCGGTTCCTTACGAGGTCGGCACAGCCACTTACAAGGAACTGGCACGGGGCCAGATCATGGGCATCACCGTGGGGCGGATCAAACTACTCTTCCATCGGGAGACGCGCCGACTGCTCGGTGTGCACATCATTGGCGATCAGGCCACCGAGTTGGTACACGTGGGCCAGACCGTGATGGCGTATCAGGGCTCCATCGAATTCTTCGTGGACCACGTTTTCAATTATCCCACCTTCTCCGAGTGCTACAGGGTGGCGGCATTGAACGGACTCAATCGGCTATGACCGGCCAGATGCAGGCAAAATCTGCGGCCCGAGCGACGCGTCAACTGATTTTCATCTTTGAGTCGAAATCTCCGCCGCTTGCGGCGCAATTGGGATCAAATTTTCGATATTCCATACCTCAATCAATGCGATGGGGTCATTCATAGCGAATATTTTCTATGCTTTAGGGAACCGATCGGGCCATGCATTCGTCATTGATAACGACCGGATGGTCTCAAAGCGAGAGTTCAAAATAGGAGTCGGATATGCAGGCCGCTCATTCCGAGCGAACTCAGGGCAAGCGTGACGTGGGTGCTGGCGCCGGCGAGCGGGAAAAAAAGAACGACGCCAAGGAGGCTTCGCGGCAGAAGGACCGTGAATTGATCACGAGTATGAAAGATGGGGATCAGTCCGCCTTTCCCCAATTGGTCAGCAAGTATCAGAGGCAGGTTTACAACCACTGCCAGCGCATGGTGAACGACGAGGAGGAAAGTTACGATCTCACACAGGAGGTCTTCCTCCGCGTTTTTCGCAACATTAAGAATTATCAGCACAACTACTCGTTTTACACGTGGCTTTATCGCATTACGGTCAATTGCTGCATCGATTACCTGAGAAAAAAAAAGCGGAAACCGGCCACTGTCTCGCTCTCGCAGGGTTATCGTAACGATCGAAACGAACCGGGGCGCGATCAGGATTATCCCGACACGAAATTTGTTCCCGACAAGACGGCCCTGAACCGGGAACTTAATCAAGTCCTGAACGATGCCATCGGCAAACTCTCTGAAAAACTGCGCGTGATTATCGTTTTGAAGGAGATCGAGGGGTTCTCCTACGACGAGATCGCAGAGATTCTCGTCTGTTCGAGAGGAACAGTGAAATCCAGGTTGTTCCGGGCCCGCGAGCGGTTGAAAGAGTTGCTGGGGCCATACTTTACCGATTAGGAAGCCGATTAGGAGGCCGATTAGACACCCCGCCCACGCTCGGCCGCGAGGCATTTGTCCTCTCTCGCCGGTCCGTCCGCGGAACGAGTGTGGGTCCAAAGGCTGCAGAGGATGAGACGCCGCTGAGTGTGAAATTAAGTAGGTACTGCCCCGGGCCGGAGGGCATCAAATATGCCGATACTTGAACGCACCGCAAAGGAACGGTGACCGGTTTGGGCTTGACAAATCCGGGAAGGGAAACCCGGGTTCCACATCATGAGGGTAGAGTGGCACGATGGATAAACAAAAAAATGCCGACGACATCTGCGGCAAGTTTGCGGTAGATCTATCCGCCTATCACGACAACGAACTGGAGGGGAAAGAGCGGGACGCGATGAAACGGCATTTGGACGGCTGCGGTTCGTGCCGCCGCGATCTGGAAAAGATGACCAAAATCAGTTCGGCCATGAACTCATTGAATCAACCCGCCGACCTGGAGCTTAGACTACTGGAAGACCTCAAAAAGACCTTGAAGCTACCCGAAGAACAGGAAAACGGCGGTCGGAAGTGCTGACCTCGTAGGACGGCCTACGGGAGAGTCATTTGTTTGCCGCAAGGAATTTATAAGTCTCATAGGCTTTGTTGGCCTCGTCCAGCCGGTTCAGCTTCATCAAGATGACCTTCTTGAGCCCGAACACATCTTTGTTGGTGGCATCTTGAGCCTCGATCTTTTCGCACACGACCAAAGCCTTGTCATATTGCTCTTCCATGACCTGAATTCGCGCCAGCACCAGGAGGGAAGCCGGTATTTCCGCCACCTCCATGGCTCTGCCGATATATTCCTTCGCTTTTTCGGTATACTCGAGCTTTAAGTTGGGATCCTCCGTTTCGGTGGTCAGCTTATAATAGACCGCCGCCAAATTGCGCAGGGCCACGTCGTACTTGCGGTCGGTTTTTATGGCCCGTTGGAAGTGTCCCAAGGCCTGGGGCATCAGACCTTGTTGGAGGAACAGGATGCCCATATTGTTATTGGCCGCCGGATTGTTCGAATCGTTATCCAGCGTTTTTACCACGACCAGCTTTTTCTTTTCCAGCGCGGCTTCCTTGCGCTGCCCCAGCATGTCATAGGCCCTTGCACTTGCCGAGTAGGCAGCCTCCTGAAAGGGGTCGCGCTTGCTCGCTTCCTGAAATTGTAGGAGCGCCGACTTGACGTTGGCGCGGCCCCCCTTTTTCATCAGCGCGTCCCCCAACGCTTGGAAGGCCGGGACGAAATCGGGCGCCAGTGCCAGCGCCTTGTTAAAGTTGACCGATGCTTGAGCGAAGTTCTTATTCTCCAATAATGCCCGCCCCGCTTTTACCAGTGCCGCCGGCGTATCGCGCTTGAACAGTCTAACCGGATTGATTTTCTCCAACAGCCCGGCCTTCTTGGGCGCGACAGCCACCACCCCTTTCTCCCCGGTCGGCCGCGGCGAGCCTATATTTTCTTCAGGCGCCGGCGTGGATTCCTTTTGGGAAGCCTCGTCCGGAGTATCGGCCGGTTGGGGTGTATCTTCGGTCATTTTCCCGTTCGATCGTTAACTTCGACCAGAATAACTGTGTATTTTAGACAGCCGCTGGGAATTCGGCGCCGGTCTCGTAATGGTCAGGGAATACTAGGAACAATCAACGAATATAATCAACCATGTGTCAATATTTTGTCGAATTCAGTCAGTAAACCATGCAGCTTGATGTCCCTGGGGCCGCACGGAACCTCCGCAACCAATTGACAGTGAAACGCCAATCCGACGAAAACGACACGGTTTTTTCCCCGGCGATTCAGACCCTGATACCGGGTAAATGACGCCAGTTCGGCCAGAAATCGGTCATAGTATCCCTTACCGTGCCCGAGTCTGCGTCCCTCACGGTCGAACGCGGCACCGGGTACGATGACCAGATCGACCCATCCCGGTTCGGGCGAAACCCGAGCGTTCAGTGCCGGTTCCGAGATTCCGAAGGGACCCCGTATCAGGGGCTCGCCCGGCGACCAGGCACACCACCCCAACCGCGCCTCGTTCGGAATTTGATAGGGTACGTACGTGCGCTTGCCTCGTTGCCGGCAGGCCTCGAAGATGGCTTCGGTGGAAACCTCCTCGTCTAGGGCGATGTAGCAATGCACCCCTTCCGCATCCACAAAGGCGGGCAGTTCGAACAGGCGCTTGTGGATCGCTGCCGACGCGGCTGCGCGGTCCTCGGGCGACATGGCCCGCCGGAGGGCCAGCGCCTTGGTCCGCGATTCCGACTTCGCCGCCTGAAGTTCCGTCTCGTTCGCGATATCCCGCATGGTGTAATTATCCCGCAGGGCGTTATTCCACGAGACGCACCTTTGGCCGAAAGAAATAGCCCTGCTGCTCGCGGGGATAATTGAACTCGTACCAGACCGGATGACTGGCACGTTTCAGCTTGGCCTCGTGCGCGCCGATTTCGATGTGGTGGACGAACGCGGCCACGGAGGTGTGTGCGCCGCTCCGGCGGGCGGCCCGCGGTGCTCTGCCGCCGGCCCGCGGTGTTCCGCTGCCGGCCAATCCGTGACCCCGTGCTTGCGTATCCTGAAGGAAATCGGGAACACGGTGGGCACGATGGTGGCAAAAATAGTCCAGTTTGAGGAGATCGCGAAATTCCTCTTCCGGTAATTCCGGCCGGAAACATTCCCACAGGTACCGATATTGGTTATCCAAACTGTGGGAGACGAGGAGCAAGTTGTGGCTGGAAAAATACTCGGAGAGCCTTTGGAATACATTCCAGGGAGACATGACCTGGTAGAGCCGTTCCAGGGTGAAACCAAATCGCTGGGAATTGTAATACAGGTCGAAAACCTCCTCGAACCGCTTGAGTTCCAGAATCGCTGTCGCGGAAAGCAGCCGGTTGCTGATCACTTCGTAGGGCGGTCCATCTTGATAGACATACGCTTCCTCGTCGATCAGGCGGCGGATGGGCGCACCCGGCAGAAATTTGAGGAAGCCCAACTGGAGTTGATGCGGCCGCAGGGCCACCACATCGGCAAACGTGGACCGTATCTGCTCCACCGACTCGCCGGGCAGACCCCAAATCAAGTCGGCATGGATGTTGACCCGGTCCGCGGTGCGCAGGCGGCGGATGGCGTCGAACAACCGGTCGACCTTTTGCCTGCGTTGGATGCGATTGAGCACGGCTTCGTCCGTGGTCTGAATGCCGATTTCGAACTGAAACATCCCCAGGGGCGCTTTTTCCAGCAGATCGATCATCTGATCGTCGAGAAGATCGCCCACCACCTCGAAATGGAATTCAACGGCCTGGAATTGCATCAACCAGGAAAAAAGACCGGTGACTCGCTTTTTGCCCAGGTTGAAAGTGCGGTCCAGGAATTTGATGCGCCGCACGCCGGCGGCGATGAGGTCTTCGATATGGCCTTTGACGCGGTGCTCATCGAAAAACCGCACCTGGCGGTCCAGCGCGGAAAGGCAAAAGGAACAGGTGAAGGGGCAGCCGCGGGATGTTTCCAGATAGACCAGCCGATGCTCCAGGCCCGCGAAATCTTCCTCCAGATAGGGCAGGTCCCTCAATTCGGGCAGGTCGGAACCGTACGCGAGCCAACGTGCCACGGTTTCCTTTCCCGGCTGGCGGCCGCTCGCAAGCAACGCCAGCAATTCGGTCCACTTGGCCTCGCCCTCCCCGGAAATGACATAATCGATGTACGGCGTGGGCGGTGCAGGCTCGAAGCTGACCTCTGGTCCTCCGACCACGGTGATCAGCGACGGGATTTGCTTCTTGAGCAGCTCGATCAGGGCGAAAGTGGCCTCGCGGTTCCAGATGTAGATGCTGAACCCCACCACCGCGGGCGCCATTGCCTGAATATCGGCGGCCATCTTCCAAACCGGGATCTGGATGGTGAATTCGCGGATCCAAACATTGGCGTAGCCAGCCGATCGCGCGGCATTGCGCAGGTAGCGCACGGAAAGCGCCACGTGCACGAACTTTGCGTTCAGCGTGACCAAGCCGATCGAAGCGTCCGGGGTCAATCGTGTCATCGCTTGGGTGGTGGGCATGTCTTGCCGGGTGTATCTATTTCTTTGATCGAATGCGAGCCCAAATTATATGATAGTCCATAGTTGATTGTCACCGCGGAATCGCAGAATATAACCGGGTTCGATCCCGGAAGCGAGTACATTGCTGAATTTCGAGGGGCCATGATTTTTCAAGGTAAGAGTCTTACTTGCAGCGTGCTGGAGCCGGCCGAGGGCATCGCCGAGCTGAGGCTGGACCTGCAGGGCGAGTCGGTCAACAAATTCAATCAGCTCACCCTCGGCGAGTTGGAGCAGGCGCTCGCCGAGCTGGAAAAATCCGGCGGGGTGAAAGGGCTGTTGTTCACCAGCGGCAAGGGGGTATTTTCCGTGGGCGCGGATATCAACGAGTTCCTCGCCGCGTTCCGCATGGAGACGGACGAATTGGCAGAGTGGATCGGCCATGCCCAGAAGATCTTCAACCGCCTGGAGGACCTCCCCTTTCCTTCGGTGGCGGCCGTGAACGGCTATGCGCTGGGTGGGGGGATGGAAGCCGCCATGGCGGCGACCTACCGGGTAATTGCCGCCCCGGCACGCATGGGGCAACCCGAGGTCAAGCTCGGTCTGATTCCCGGATTCGGGGGCACCGTGCGCCTGCCGCGCCTCATCGGCGCGGACAATGCCGTGGAGCTGATCGCCTCTGGGCGGGAGGTCAAGGCAGATGAGGCGCTCAAACTGCATCTGGTTTCCGCCGTGGTGGAGCCCGATGATCTGCGGGAAGCGGCCTTGGCATTGCTGCGCCGGGTGATGGGCGGCGAGGGTTGGCAGGCGGTGCGCCAGGTCAAATTGGATCCCTTGCTGCTCAATGGCATCGAAAGGGCGATGGCCTTCACCACGGCCAAGGCGTTCGTTGCACAGCAGGCGGGTCCTTTCTACCCTGCGCCGGTCAAGGCGGTGGAAGTGATGGAGCAGGCGGCCACCGACGGCCGCGATGCCGCCCTGGAAAAGGAGGCGGCCGCGTTTGCGGAGTTGGCCAAAACACCCGAGGCGGCGAGCCTGGTACAGATTTTTCTGGGAGACCAGTTCCTGAAGAAGCGGGCCAAGGGCATCACCGCCGCCGCCAAACCGGTGGCCCATGCCGCAGTGATCGGAGCCGGCATCATGGGCGGCGGCATCGCCTATCAATCCGCCAGCCGCGGGGTGCCCGTCATCCTCAAGGACATCGGTGACGAGCCGTTACAGGCGGCATTCGGCGAGATCGCCCGCCTATTGGACCGACAGGTGGAACGGGGCCGCATCGACCGCACCACGATGGCCCGCACCATCAGCGCCGTGCAAGGCACCATGAGCTATGGCGACTTCGGCCATGCCGACATTTGCGTGGAGGCAGTGGTGGAAAACCCGGAGGTGAAACGGAAAGTCCTGGCCGAAGCGGAAGCCGCCTTGCCCGACGATGCCATCCTGGCCACCAACACCTCGACCATTTCCATCGATTCCCTGGCCGGCGCGCTGAAACGGCCGGATCGGTTTTGCGGCATGCACTTCTTCAATCCGGTGCACCGCATGCCCCTGGTGGAGGTCATCCGCGGCAAGGAAAGCAGCGACGAGGCAATCGGTACGGTGGTGGCCTACGCTCAGAAGATGGGCAAAACGCCCGTGGTGGTGGCCGATGGACCGGGGTTCCTGGTCAACCGCATCCTGGGCCCCTACATGCTCTCCTTCCAGCTTCTCGTGGCCGACGGGGCCTCCATCGAGGAGATCGACCAGACCCTGGAAAATTTCGGCTGGCCCATGGGACCGGCCTATCTGTCGGACGTGGTGGGGCTGGACACGGTCCATCACGCGGGCCAGGTCATGCTGGCCGCCTTTGGAGAGCGTATCTCGATCGATCGGCCCCTGCCCGGTCAGGTGCTCTACGAGGCGGGATACTACGGCCAGAAGAACAGCAAGGGTTACTACCGCTACACGCCGGACCGCAAAGGCCGGCCCCAGAAAAAATTCGACCCCGACGTATATCAATTGCTGGAGCCGGCCATCCGCACCGGCGGCGATCCCATTTCCGGCGAGGAAATGGTCGAACGGATGATGTTGCCCATGGTGATCGAGGCGGCCGTTTGCCTGGAGACGGGCATCGTCGAGACGCCCACCGAATTGGATATGGCCCTCGTGCTGGGCATCGGATTCCCCCCCTTCCGGGGCGGACTGATGCGCTACGCCGACGGGATCGGGCTGAAAGACCTGTGTGCCAGCGCAGATCGCTATGCGAACAAGGGCCCCTTATACGAACCGACGGCCAAAATGCGCGAAATGGGCGCCGCCGGTAGGGGATTCTACGATTGAGCTTTTCGCGCCGTTCGGAAGCCTCCATGACTCTGGATAAATTCCGAACGTCCCTATTTTTACCTCGAGCTTTCAAGAGGCCCCTATGCCAAATTCAGCGCTGCCACAAGCCGTGATCGTCGATGCCGTGCGTACCCCCATGGGACGCTCCAGGAACGGCGTGTTCCGCAACGTCCGCGCCGAGGATTTGAGCGGTGCCCTGGTGCGCGCCTTGTTGCAGCGCAATCCGGCCATCGACCCGGCCGAGATCGAGGACGTGATCTGGGGCTGCGCCAATCAGACCCTGGAACAGGGTTTCAACATCGCCCGCGCCATCAGCCTGATGGCCGATCTGCCCCACGAGACGGCGTCCCAGACCGTCAACCGGCTGTGCGGTTCCTCGCTGCAGGCGATCAATACGGCCGCGCAGAGCGTGATGACCGGCAACGGCGACGTCTTCATCTGCGGCGGTGTGGAGCACATGGGCCACGTGCCCATGACCCACGGCGCCGATATCCCTGCCGAGTACAGCCGGCACGGGGCCAAGGCGGGCCTGATGATGGGCTATACGGCGGAATTTCTGGCGATCATGCACCAGGTATCGCGCGAGGATCAGGACCGCTTCGCCCTGCGCTCCCATCAGCGGGCCGACGCCGCCCACAAGGAAGGCCGGTTCGCCGATCAGCTGATCCCCATCGAGGGGCACGACGAGAAGGGCTTTTCCGTCATGGTCGACGTGGATGAAGTCGTGCGGCCCGACGCCACCCTGGAAACCCTGGGCCAACTCCCTCCGGCCTTCAATCCCAAGGGCGGCACCGTGACGGCGGGCAATTCCTCGGCCATTTCCGATGGCGCCGCGGCCGTGGTGGTCATGTCCGCCGAGCGGGCCAAATCCTGGGGACTCGAACCGATGGCTTCCATCAAGGCCATGGCCGTGGCCGGTGTGGACCCCTCCATCATGGGCTACGGGCCTGTACCCGCTACCCAGAAAGCGCTCAAGCGCGCCGGGATGTCCATCGACGATATCGAATTGGTCGAGTTGAACGAGGCCTTCGCCGCCCAGAGCCTGCCGGTGCTGAAGGGGCTGGAATTGCAGGAACGCATGGATGACGCAGTCAATCTCAACGGCGGCGCCATCGCCCTGGGTCACCCCCTGGGCTGCTCCGGAGCCCGCATCACCACCAGTCTGCTGCATCTGATGAAGGAAAAGCAGGCCACCGTGGGGCTGGCCACCATGTGCATCGGCATGGGCCAGGGCATCGCCACCATCTTCGAGCGGTATTAGCGGGATTTATCGGCAATGCGCGTTGGGGGGAACTCGTCTCCCCACGACGGCCATTTGCGGTAATTAGCGGCCAGGTTCTGGGCGGCGGGCCCGTGGTGAGTTATAATGAAGTTCCGGTGAAGACCGGCAGCACGTCCGCAATTGACCGGGAAAACTTAAAAATTGCAAATCGAACCCATTGGGCCGCTAGGCCGAGAACCATGGGCCTCTGCGGGCCGGTCTTACGGCAAAAATCGCCATAATAGGTTAACTTAATTGGGCTCCCGTTCCGGTTCCGGGTTCGGCGTTCGGTGTAAGGGGGGCAGCATGGATTGGGTCATCGTCTGGCCGGCCCTGTGCGTGGTGGCGGATTGACCGCCCGTGCCAAGGGCCGCGCGTTCACCCGATATTATCTGCTGGCCTTTTTCCTTTCTCCTCTGGTGAGCGTCTTCGCCGCCGCGGTCGTGCCGAGACGGGTGGATGCGGAATGTGAAGAGATTGGTCCCTAACCCGGTGAATTTGCGATGGTTGCAAACCACAAAATGGATTTTTCCGACCAGGTGTTTGGCCCACACACAGCCATCCACGATGGGCAACTCACCCTGAAAGCCTTGCGCACCAACTTGGCTGGGGTCACATTCGAAAATGACGATGGGGTCAACCGGCAAAAGATCATCGCAAAATGCGGCGAAGGCGAAATCGTCAGGCTGGTGCGGGATCGCGAAAACCGTCACGACCCCAATGCCGTGCGGGTGGTGCGCGAGTCGGGCGACCAAATCGGCTGGCTACCAGCGGATATCGCGAAAGAGATCGCCCCTGTCATGGACCGGGAAATCATGCCGGATGCGGTCATTGTCGAAGTGATGGGAGGAACGGAGGACAAGCCCACACTGGGTGTATTGATCGATATCGGGCGGTTCGAACCCGAAACCGGGTGACAACCCCACATAAGAATTGAAATTTGAACTTGCGGGTCGAAACTTGTATGTTTCGTTGAGGCAAAACTCAAAGAAAACCCGCGTCAGGAAGATACGCGATGGATCCGCCACCGGAAAAATACACATTCAATATTGAGGCGTTTACACCGGACACGATGCCGATGAGCCGTCTCGCGGATTACCTCAGTGAACTGGCAAAATTGTTCGGGGAAAAGGATCACGTCCATTTCAAGTCGCTAAAAAAGGGCTCTGTCGGCGTAGCGATTCAAGTGGATGGCACCGCATACCCGAAGGTCAATCAGCGGTTGCGGGAAGCCGAAATGCCGGATGCTCCTAGGGAGACTGCCCGGCCATACAAAACAATCGATCGGATGTTGAAGCAGGATGGGGGAAAAGCGACCCTGAAGCGCGGCAAGACGACTGTGGTAAGATTTCCAGGAAGAGAGAGAGCCGAACGGATCGGACCCATCGTACAACCCGGTGAATTGGTTGGGGAATTGGTATTGCTGGGCGGTAACAAAGAACCACACGCTCACATACGTGGGCCGGATCCTGATCAGGTCTACTCGTGCTTTATCAGCCAGGAATTAGCCCGCCAGTTGGGGCGGTATTTATATGACCCCGTTCGCGTATGGGGCAAGGGATGGTGGTATCGAGAACCAGATGGTGAATGGATTCTAAGCCGCTTCGAGATCACCGATTTCGAAGTACTTGAGAATGAAAGCTTGATGGAGACTGTAGAAAAATTGCGCAGAGTCGAAGGGAGTGACTGGAAAAAGTCGTCCGATCCCTTTGGGGATTTGTACCGAATCCAGCATTGGGACGAGGCTGAAGTGTGAACGTCGTAATCGACGCGAGCCTGTTATTGCTGGTCCTGGACGACAGTGCGGCAGCGCCTCCGGTGCTATTGGCAAGGGAACGCGTCGATAATCTTCTCAATCAGCTAAGTGATGCCCGCACTACTGTCCTAATACCGGCTCCTGTGTGGGCGGAGGTTCTGAGTGGTGCCGGGAGCGCACTTGAAGAATACGTCAGTATTCTAAGAACAAAGTCCAGATGGTTACAAGTCTCGCCCTTCGATGAGCGAGCAGCAATCGAATGCGGGATTATGCTGAAAGATGCATACGTCCGCCGAAGGCGAAACCCAAAAGATTTTCGAAAACCCAAAGTAAAGTTCGATCATCAAATTGTGGCTATCGCCAAAGTGACTGGATCAGATTGTTTGTACGCAAACGACAATGATCTCCTCACCCTTGCTCGACAGGCAGGGATTAATGCGCAAGGGCTTGAGGATTTGCCCATTGCGAATGAAGACAGGCAACTCGATATGCTCACGAATACCGGGGAGAACAGCAAGGGTTGAACCATGACCCCGCGTCCCTTTGGCCGCCGAAAGCAGTTAATCACAGGCTATGGTGGAAGCGGTGCCAGAGGCCGGTCTCGGTCATCGGCCCCTATTGGGGAGCGAATATCCATGCCATCAGCAAATCCGGATGATGCCCGCGCGGCTTCCCGTGGCGAGGAATTCCGCGACGGCGTCGCGGCTGGTCTGTCGGCGCAAGATGTGCGCCGGCTTTCCAGGCTGAATCCCTGGCGATCCGCCACGGCGCTGCTGTGGAGCTTCGGGGGTATCGCGCTCTGCCTGACCGTTCCCTTGGTGTGGTGGAATCCTGTGACGATAGCCTTGGCCGTGGTGGCCATGGGTGGGCTGCAGCACGGACTGTTCGTTCTCGTCCATGACGCGGCCCATTACCGGCTATTCGCCCACCGCCGCTTGAATGATTTCGTCGGGCAGTTGTGCGGGATGGTCGGCGGAATGCCCATGGGGCCCTATCGCTTGATTCACCGGCTGCACCACAATCACCTCTACGAGCCCATCGACCCCGACCTGCCGCTGATGGGAGGTTACCCCCGGGGGCGTGCGTACTTGGTGAAGAAACTCCTTGTGGACCTGTCGGGAATGACCGCCCCCAAGACCTATGCCTACTTTTTCGGGGCGCCCGCCCTCAATACGAAAACCAATGACCGTGCCCGGCCACTGGACGATACTTCCCCCCGCCTGAGGGCGGAGGCTGTGCGGGATGTGAGGCTGGTGATCGCCTTCCAGGCTGCCTTGCTTTTGGGCGTATTCGCTCTGGGCTGGGGATGGGAATACCTGTTGCTGTGGGTGCTGCCCATGGTGACCGTGATGCAGATGATCTTGCGGCTGCGGGCGGTTCTGGAACACGGCGCGCCGGAGGACGTCTCGACGCCCTTGAAGGCGGCTCGGACCAATGTGACGCCAGCCTGGCTGCGCTGGTGGCTCTTCCCGCATCACGTCAATTATCACATCGAACACCACCTCCATCCGTCCATTCCCCATTACCGGCTGGCCGAAGCCCACCGGCTGCTGCAGGATTCCGGCACCCTCGACGACGCGGAGGTGGTGCCGCTGCGGATCGCCTTGGGCAAGATCTTCGCCCCGCCTGCATCACCGGCCCCCGCCGCGCCGTGACCACGCCTATCCAAACCGGCAACGGCGAAGGTGGCGCGGCAATACACTTGCCCGTCGCCGTGCGACCTGTTAGTGGGGAGAGTTCTTGACCGCCCATTCCGGGTGCGCATGAACCCGAAGGTGAGAACCTGAAACCAAAGGAGAAGAAATGGCAGTGACCGTTTTGCTGGAACTACAAGTCAAAGAAGACCAGATCAACACGATGCTTGAGACCATGAAGGCCATCCTTCCCGATACACGGGCCTATGATGGCTGCGTAGGGGTGGATGTCGTGCAAAATCAGGACGAGCCCGCCAACATTATCCTCATCGAAAAGTGGGAATCCAAGGCCCACTACGAGAAATATCTGGCTTGGCGAACGGAAACCGGCTTCATAGAGAAAATGGGTGCCGTCCTGTCTGCGCCTCCCTCCATCCGCTACTTCGATCCGCGCGACGCCTGAGTCCTGTGCCAGGGGCGCGCAATCCGGGTTCCGCCGATTATTTTTCGTGGAGATGCCCTGTCAGTTCAACAGGATCGGAAGGCCCAGGGAGATGATCGGAAAAGCGATCAGCAGGGCCACGCGGATCGCATCGGAGGCCAGGAATGGCAGGACGCCCGCGAAGGTTGCCCGCATGGGCACGTCGGGGGCCATGGAATTGATGATGAATACGTTGAGACCCACCGGTGGCGTGATCAGCCCCACCTCCACCACGACGAGGGTGATGATCCCGAACCAGATCTTGGTATCGTCCACCGAAAGGCCGAAGTCCAGGCCGGCGATGATCGGCCAGAATATGGGCACCGTCAACAGGATCATGGCCAGACTGTCCATGACACAACCCAGCGCCAAGTAGACCACCACGATCACAGTGAGGATAGCAAAGGGCGCCAGGCCGCTGTTCTGGATGAGACCGGCCGCTTCCGCCGGCATGCGCGATAGTGCCAGAAACGCGTTGAGATATTCCGCGCCAAGCAGGATCAGGAAGATCATGGCGGTCAAGACCGCGGCTCCCGCGATGGAATCCACAAAGCCCTTGAGCCGCATACCGCCGCGCCAGAAAGCGATGAATCCGGTACCGAACGCGCCCACCGCCGCTCCCTCGGTGGGGGTGAAAATTCCGAAGTAGATTCCGCCGATGACCACGAAGAAAATCAGAATGACCGGCCACGTGCGAAGCAAGGCGCGCATCCGTTCTTCCCATTTGGCCTTGGTGCCCACCGGCCCCGCTGCGGGCCTGATGCGGACGTAGATGGCGATGGTCAGCAGATAGCCCAGTGCGGCCAGCAGACCGGGCAGGAGCGCCGCCTGGAACATGGTCGTGATATTGGCTTCCACGGCGATGGCATAGATTACCAGCACGATGGATGGCGGTATCAGGATGCCCAGGGTGCCTCCGGCCGCCAGGGTGCCGGTGGCCAAGGCGCCGGAGTACTTGTAGCGCCGCAATTCGGGCAAGGCCACCTGTGCCATCGTGGCGGCAGTCGCCAGGGACGACCCGCAGATCGCCCCGAATCCCGCGCAGCCCGCGATGGTGGCCATGGCCACCCCGCCTCGCCGATGGCCGAGAAAGGTGTTGGCCGCTTCGAACAGGTCCCGGCTCATTCCGGCTTTGCCGGCGAATTGGCCCATCAAGAGGAACATGGGGACGATCGAGAGATCGTAGGAGGCGAAGCGCCAGTATACGGCGGTCTTGCTGTAATTGAGCAACGGCCCCAACCCGGAGAGGATCCAGTACCCGCCCATCCCCACGGCGAGCATGGCCACCCCGACCGGAATGCGGAGGGCGAGCAACACCAGCAATACCGCGAGGCCGATGAACGCGATTTCGAAGCCGCTCAACGAAACAGCCTCGAAACATCGCACGCGGCGCTATACATGCCGCATACGGCCAGCAGTGTCAGGGCCGCGACGATGAACGGAAAGGCCCACCAGATAGGGATTGCCAGGATCATCGTGACTTCGTTGTAGGCGAACAGGTCGGCAGCCCCCAGCGTCGAACGCCAGGCCAATACCGCCGCCAGCCCGGAAAGGAGCAGGGCGCCGGCCGCGTCGCATCCGATCTTTATCTTCAACGGAGCCCGCGCCAGAAACAGATCCACGATGACGTTACCCCGGTTCAGGTGGCAGTACGGGAGGAACAAGGTGACCGAGACCGCCGTCCCCATGGCGACCATCTCGAAATCGCCGTAAACCGGGGCGCCGAACAGGGCTCGCCCGGCGATGCTGACCACCACCATGACGACGAGCCCACCCATCAGCACGCCGCCGGTGATCACGAAGCCCAACGCGATCCGGAACAGCGCCTTGCCCACGGCATCCGCGGGCCGGGCAGGGGGCGTCGAGATTTCCGTCATGCCGTCGAATTGCTCTGTTGGCCCGTGGGGGTGAACAATCGGTCCGATCTCAGTTGGAGTAACGATCGATCAGTTCGCGCGCTTCCCGAATCAACTGCGCGCCGTCGATGCCCCGATCCTTCACTTCCGCGATCCAGCGGTCGTGAACCGGCTTTTCGACCTGGCGCCGGAATTTGGCCACTTCGGCGGGAACCATGCGGATCAACTCGCCGGAAGCGGCCGCGGCCTTTTCACCGGGTTCTTCTATCGCTAACCATATTTCGCCGGCCCATCTGGCGATGTTGCGGCCGGAATGGTCGTCGATCACTTTCTTCAGATCCGCGGGCAGGGCGTCGTAGCTTCCCTGATTCATGGCGAAGAGAAATACGGATGTGCTGGGCCGGGGATACTTGGGATCTTCCAGCGTCGTGTGGTAGTCCACCATCTCGTGCGTTTTCAAGGCTTTGGCGATCTCGTAGGGAATGATCACCGCGTCGACAACCCGCTTGGAAAGCATCTCGGGAACCTTGGTCACCGGCGCCCCGACCGGCGTGGCTCCCATGGCCTCGATCATCCACCCTCCGGTGCGCGATGGGGTGCGGATCTTCATGCCCACGACGTCATCCACGCCGCGGATCGGTTCGTAGGAGTGAAACGCGACGCCAGCGTGTACATGGAGGAGCAACGTTTTGAAATCGGCATACTCGTCACCATGCCTTTCGGCAAAATCCTGCAACGCCAGGTTGGTGGCCACGGGATTGGTATGTACGAATGGAAGCTCGAAGACTTCCGTCTTCACGAATCGGCCCGGAGTGTAACCCGTCACCGTCCAGATGATGTCGACCACGCCGTCACGCACTTGGTCGACCAATTGCTGCGGTCTGCCTCCCAACTGCATCGAGGGGTAAAGGTCGATCCGCAGTCTGCCTTCGGATGCCTTCTGCACCTTTTCGATCCAAGGGATGAGGAAAGCTTGGATAGGCGCCGCGACAGGCGGTACCAATGTATGCAATTTCAGGGTGACTTCCTGGGCGTGTGCGCCGGCGCCAAAAAAGATGGCCGCCGAGAAAATCCCGGCAATAATTAACCGCCAATTCGATCTGAGCATGAGGATTCCCAAGTGTGGATTATTAAAGTTTATCGATGGCGGTTGAAGTTGTCGCGCCTACTTTTTCCTATGTACACGAGATGCCGTGATACGGCTGCAATGGCAACAAGAAACTTGATCCGCGTCAGTTTCCACGAGACCGCACCGATGCAGAATCGCCGAAAAAAGGTCAGCCAGGCTCATTTCGGAATGGGTGGTGTGATTTTCCGTGAGGGAGACGCAACGGATTGCGCCTACGTGATCGATTCGGGTCGGGTGGGGGTGTCCCGGGGTTCCAACGGCGGCCAGAAGACGTTGACTGTGCTGCAGTGGGGTGACTGTTTCGGTGAGATCGCCCTACTCAGCGACTCATCCTGTACGGCGACCGTCAAATGCCTGACCGCCGTGGAGGTGACGGTTCCGCCCCGCGACCAGTTTCTTGCACTGGCCGAGAGATACCGGGAATTGGGGAATGCCCTCAGATCGAGCATGACCGAGCGGATGGAAGTGACCATGGAATCTAGTTGGGGCCACCGGATCGATCAGCCCTGCGTCGGTGCCACCGGGTCGATGCCATCAGGGTTGCGGGAGGCGATAGCGATATCCGGCTGAGGATCGACGCATCCCGTGCCGGTACGTCCGCCATCGGTTCTCGTCGGTTGTGCCCCGCTCCGAGGATCGTGGTAAAGGATGCGAAAACGGCAGCCGATCACGCACAAAATCGGGAGATTCAGCGATCCCTGGCAAATACGAAGTCCTGATTGTGCATGGTCTGGTGGCAGGACTTGCAGTAGCGCATGTTCCCCAGGTTTCCGTCACCGATCTTGGTCAAATCGGCTCTGGCTTGACCGTAGCGCCAATCGTTGCCCGCCGTATCGTAACCCGGTTGCTCCTTTGTCATCGCGTAGAAGGGTCCCCGGCTACCCGGCGCGCCATCGTTGCTCTTCTGAAACGACTCTTGGATAATGACCGTACCGGCCGGATAGGGCTGAAATCCGGTATTTTGTCCCTGGCGCACGAGTTCGGCGTTCTGCCGGTAGATCGTGGCCGCCTCAACGGGGGATACATAGGTCAACGTCAATCGGTCGCCATGGGCGCGGCTTTCGACAAAACCCGAGGCGCGCGCGAATCCCTCGCCGCGGTAGGACAGCACGTAATCCAGCTTGACCTTGCTGGCTTGTCCCGCTCCGCAGGGATTGCAGGGGTTGACGGCTCCGCAGGGATTGCAGGGGTTGACAGCAGCACCCGGGTTGCAGGGGTTCGCGTTGCCTACATCCCACGGGATTTGCGAATCGTCTTCACCCGGTGCGGTGAGCGATGCCGCCCCGGCGCTGGGCGTCACGGGATTGCAGGGGTTCTCGTCCGCCGCAGCAGGATTCACACCAAATCCCGAGCTCAGAACCACATACAATCCTGCGGTGAAGCCCCAAATTATCGCGACTGTCAGCAATATGCCGGCCCGTCGATTTCGTAGTTTCCTGTTCATAGCCAACTCCTTGATGTTCGCATATGCCGGATATGCGCGAAGATGCCTTGAGTCAGGGCAGCTGGTAGATGCCCTCGATGATCATCATGCCGTGGGTCTTGGGAATATCCATATCCTCGAACGTGATGGCAAAGCTTCCCGAGCCCTTGATGTCCGCGTACTTTCCTTCACCACCCAGCACCATCATCACGCCATCCGATCCACCAGAATTGCCGGGCGTGCCCATTCTTTGGATCATCATATGTAACCGGTCGCCATCCGCATCCGACACGGTACAATATCCCACGAACAGCCCGTTGTCGTCCACGGCAGAGCACAGAATTTCGGAGCCGTGGATGAATCCGCCGCCTGCCGCGTTATAAACCGGTCCGTTCAATTCGATATGGGTGAACGATCGATCGCCGAATATCCTGCGATTCAGAGCCGCGGAATAGCCGATCGAAATCTTGAACGAAACATCGACAGGCTCTTGATCTGCTTCGAAAAATCCCAACGGCTCATCCTCGATATTACCCGCCAGCAGTTCACCCAAGGGGTCCATTTTCTCGGCACCGGCCCCTGGCGTATCGATGCCGGCGGGGCTTTCGGGGTACTGATCCTCGGCTTCCGGCTGCTGAGCATTGGTAGGGGCTGCGATTAAAAGGCAAACGGCGAAGACGACGATCAATGCCTTGGCCCCTATCCCCCAATATTCATCCATACGATTCTCCATCGGTATTCGGATTGAATCCACGCCAATGAGCCCGTCTGCCGTCGTTCACGGAGATGGGCAGCCGGTGCCCCTACTCTTTGCGAGGATCGGTCACCAGAGCCGATCCCGGCTCAAGAAGCCGAAGACTCCTCAGGAACTCGATGACCGCGTTCCGCTCGGCCTCGGGCAAGGCGAAGAACGCGTCACGCGATTCTCGCGCTTCCCCGCCGTGAAAATAAATCGCCTCGGTCATCATGGTCAGGTCGCCCCGGTGACCGTACGGATCGGAGTTTCCCACATCCCACAGCTTTCGAGTGATGAAGTCCCTGGTCGAGCGTTCAATGGCGCCGCGGACGTTGTAGAAATCATCCGCGGTGGCGTAACCGAGGCGGGTGCCCTCGGGCAGCAATTCGTTGGCGAAAAAATGATAATCCGCGTCGTTCAGGTCGTGGCGCTTGAGATCGGTGAAGGCCCTAACGATGGCTCCTTCCGCCGCGTTGCGTTCCAGCCTGGGTTTCTCGCCTTGCTGAGTCATGTCGAAAGAGATGGATCCGCCCACATCGTCCGGGGCGGCTGTACCTGGAGGATTGAAGGGATTGGGTTCGCGGAAATACCTGTCGTTCAATTCCATTTGGGGAACGTGGCACTCGCTGCAGCCGATCTTGCTGAAAAGCTCCGTGCCCGCCTCCACTGCCCGAGCCGCCTCGGGATGGGCGGGAAGCGCCTGCCCCGGCGTCGCAAATGCTGCTTGGTAAAGCGCGAGTGCGGTGAGATCACCAAGGTTGATTTCGTCCACGACACCGTCGCCGTCGGCATCCACGCCCTCACCGAATCGTTCCACCGACTGCATGCCATGATGGTTGTTTAGTGCACGGTTCGAAAGTTCGCGGATGGAGACCGCGGTGCCCTTCTGACCGAAGGGTTTGATGATGAGATCCCAATCCACGCCCGCGATCCCGGTGGGGTCCACCTTTCCGTCTCCCCGCACCTTGATGGTGCCGAAGCGGATTCCCTTCGCGACGAGATCCCGCGACTCCTCCGCCGCCAGAGGGTCTTCCCCTTGGGCGACACGCTGCAACGCTTTTTCCCGAGCCTGATTACGGATCGCAATCAGTTCCGCCGTCATCTCGCGGGCCAACATTTCAATCGGTCCCGAGCCGTGCAGGCCCAACGTATTGCGCTCGTTGCCGAACTCCGGCGCCGCAAACAACGCGACGGGGTCCATGGCCTCGGCGCTGGTGAATGCGTTGGCCACAAAATCTCCGGCACCCCCCACCCGCGGTATGATGTGGCACCCGGCACAGGATACGGACGTGGGACCCGAGACGCGGGTAAATGCCGGCTCGGAGGCCACGCGCATCGCGCCCGTACCGGTCGAGCCGGGTCGGCCCTGTCCATCCAATGTGTTGAACCGCGCCGAAAATAGCAGTCGGCCGTGCGCGATTATCTGATCGAGACCAATATCACCGCGCACCATCGCTGCCTGATCGGGGTGCGCCAGGATGGCCGGAAGCTCACCGAAACGGGGCGGCTCGGCGGCAACCGCCAGACCGCCAATCGCCGATAGGAACGCGGCGGCAACCAATCCGACACCGATTCGATGCCGCGGGGATCGATCCCTGTTTCCGGGCAACCAAATACGGCAATCAGCTGGGTCACGTACCCGCAGTTGTAGCCGCTTAGATATCCCATCTGTCATGATTCAACCGTATCCATGAAACCCCAACCCTATCCTGCGATCACTCAATCTCGACCGGATCGACTTTCTACAATCACCCTATTCGACCCGGGGGGCAGAATCTGGAGCGTTTTCAGAAAAGCGACGATGGCATTCCGGTCAAATTCGTTGAGCGCAAAGAAAGCGTCGCGCGGAACCCGCGCTTCGCCCCCGTGGTGATAAATCGCCTCGGTGATCATCGTCAAATCGCCACGATGGCCATAGGGGGCGGTATTTCCCACGAACCACAGCCGAGCGGTGAGGAAATCTCCATTTGGGCGATTGACGTTGGCCGGCACGTTGTAAAACGAGTCCCGCTTTGCGTAGCCGTACAGCGTCCCCATGGGGCGCTGCTCGTTGGAGAAGTAATTGTAATCCTCGTCGCTCAGATTATGGCGCTTGAGATCGGTGTAGGCGCGGACCACGGCTCCCTCGCCGTCGTTCGGATCGAGCCTGGGCTTTTCTCCCTGCACGGTCATGTCGAATTTCAGGATCTGGCCCAGTCCTTCCGCCCTAAGGGCATGCTTGGTGGGGTTGTAGGGGTTGGGCTCGTAAAAGTGCCGGTCGTCCAACTCCAATTCCGGCAGGTGGCACCCATTACAACCGATCTCGCTGAAGAGCCGGTTTCCCTGGGCGACGACCCTGAAGACAAAGGGATGGCTGGGCATTTTCCGGCCCGGCGTGGCCAGTGCGGCCTGATAGATCGCCAATGCGGTGATGTCCCCCACCGTGAGCTCGTTGACGTATCCATCGTGATCCGGGTCCTTGTCCGCACCGAATTTTTCCACGGCCTGCATTCCGTGGTGCAGGCTCATGGCCCGGGACGCGAACTCCCTCAAGGAGACCTTGGCCCCTTTCTGGTGAAAAGCCTTGATGATCAGATCCCAATCCACCCCCTCGATGCGGGAGGGATTGACCTTTCCGTCGCCGCGTACCCGGATCTTCCCAAAGCTCACCCCCTTGGCGACCAGATCGCGTGTCTCGTACACCGCCATTGGGTCTTCGCCCCACTCGACCCGCTCCAGAGCCACTTGCCTGGCCTCCTCGCGTATGGCGATCATTTCGGCGCTCATCTCGCGGGCCAGCATCTCGATCGGTCCGGCCCCATGCAAGGCCACGGTGTTCCGCTCCATGCTGATTTTCGGAGACAACGATAATGTGACGGGATCGGTGGCGTTGGCCCCCACAAAAGCATTGGCGACGAAATCTCCCGCGCCGCCCGGCCTTGGCTGATAGTGGCAACCGGCGCATGAATTGGTGTGGGGTGTGGCAATACGGGTCCAAGGGGGCTCGTCGGGAATGCGCGGGGCCCCTGCGCCGGTGGTCGCTGGGCGGCCCTGGCCATCCAGTGTGTTGAATCGCGCGGCGAACAAGAGCTTCCCGTGGGCGAATAGTTCCCCCATGGATATTGCGCCGGCATTGATGGCTTCCTGGTTCAGATGCCGTTCCACCACGGGGCGCTCTCCGATCCTGGGCCGATCCTCCCCGGCCGCGATGCCGAAGGGGGCGGCCAGCAGCACAACCATGCCCAAACCTGCCACGGCGGCTATGCGCACCATCAGCAGGGAATCCCGCACAATCCGCCGTCCGCGGTATGTGATAGAATGCGGTTTGGCGGCCTGTTTGAATTGGGGAGGGCCTGCCATGGGATTTCCTCTCGAATCGCTTACGAATTCCCCTGCGGTCAATAATTCCCGGCCTTACGAGATCAATTTTCGAAACGGGTGCCACTGACGTAATATGAACTATCCTACTATACTGGCTAGGGGCAATTTTTCAACATTCCCGGTCCGTCGGAAAAGGCAATCGCAAGACTATCCGGTCAGGACACGGGTGATGGCTGGTCGTGATGGTAACGCTTTTACTGAGTGGTTCCCTGTGAAAATCGTACCGCCCGTCATCATGCCCGGCGAATCCTTGGAAGGGCTGTGGCCAATTTCGAGCCGCGTTGTTAGCATCGACAATCAAGAGCGGCACCAACAAACTTCGGGATGGGATCATTCATGAAATCTCGCACCAAATGGGGCTTGGCAGCGGTGGGATTGATCGCCGTGGCGATCCTATTTTTTGCCATGCGCTCCGGCGATTCGGACGACGGCGAGGCACCGGTCTTCGTGCGCATGGTCTCCGGCCCGGCGGGGGGTAGCTGGTATCCCCTGGGAGCCAAGATCGCCCAAGTGCTGGAACAGGAGATCCCCGGAATAGCAACTTCCAGCGGGCTGGGGGGCGGCGTGA
>JACZRV010000119.1 GCA_022574555.1 SAR324 cluster bacterium | reverse complement strand
TCGATCCATTGCCTGGCGCGGTGGTCTCGGTGGATCAGGACCCGGTGGGCATCACCGGCAGCGGAGATTTCTTTGATGGGCCAGGGTTGCTGGTGACCTTCCTGGCCTCCGGAGACCATGTGGCCGGCGCCACGATAACCATCAGCCGGGTGGACGTGGACGGAGTGCAACAATTGGCTACTATTTCCAGTGAATCGGCTGTTACGCTGTCCGGTGGTGAAACGGCGTCGGTCGAATTTTCTCTCGACACACGGGCTCCCGTCGTGACCATAGATTCGCCGGCAGCAGGAACCACCAACAACCCCGAGCCTCTACTCGATTACAATTCGACCGAGGCGGGGGAAGAAATCGTCCTGCGCGACAACCTTCCCATCCTACAACGAGCCGGGGAGATCCTTCCCGAATTCTCGGACGGTACGCATGCGATTAAAGTGCTGGTTGAAGATGCCACGGGCAACGTGGGCGACGAATCGGTGACATTCCTGGTCGATACGATCGATCCGGCGGTGACCATCGCTTTATATAATGACGCCGATGAGCTCATTGGCGAAAACGCGGTGACCGATACCAAAGAACCGGTGCTCGACTACACAGTGACCGATGCGAACGCCGCGTCCGTGTCCGTCACGGTGACGCTGGATGGGCAGACGGTGGACGTGGCAAGTGGCGGGCTATTGCCCTCGCTATCCGACGGCCAACACACCGTTGCAGTCACCGCCGTGGACGAGGCCGGAAACTCGGGAAGCGGCAGTTTCAGCAGCATCAGCTTTACCGTGGATACGGCAGCTCCGATCGTCGAGATCGATTCGCCATTGGACGGCGAGGTAACCAGTGACACCCAACCGGTGGTCAACGTTACCGTGACCGACGCGACCGCCACGACCCTCACAGCGACGCTGGATGGGCAGGATCTCTCTGATTTCGTCAGTGGCTATACCCTGCCTCTGCTCTCCGATGGCGGACACACCGTTGTGGTCACTGCCGTGGACGAGGCCGGAAACTCGGAAAGCGTGAGCATCAGCAGCATCAGCTTTACCGTGGATACGGTGGCACCCCTTGTGGGAATCGCATCGCCGGTTAATGGTGCGATCACCAATAACATCCAACCGGTACTCGAATTCACAGTGACCGATGCGACGGCCACCACAGTTACCGTGATGATAGTGGGCGGTGAGGAACTCCCTGGATTTGTCAGTGGCGACACCCTGCCTCTGACCTTCGATGGCGAATACAGCGTTGTGGTCACCGCCGTGGACGAGGCCGGAAACCCCGGCAGCGATGATGTCACTTTTATCCTGGATACGGAAGCTCCGGTGGTGACGATCTCTTCGCCGGCCAACGGCAGCTACCTCAATACCCAGACCCCGACTCTGACGTTTTCCTCCGATGAAGGGGGCACCGCCCAAGTGACGGTTAACGACGGCAGCAATGATATCGACAGCTTTACGGCAAGCATCGCAGCGGGCGAGATCGTTAGTGCGACGCTCGGTCCGCTGCCCGATGGGCTCTTCACCGTGACGGTCACCGTGACGGATTTTGCCGGGGGTAATAGTGGCTCCGACGAAATCAGCTTCACGATCGACACCGGCATGCCGGGCGTCCAGATCTATCTTCCGGTGGAGGGCAGTTCCACGAACGACACGACGCCGGCGCTTTCCTTCTCCTCCGACGAGGCAGGCACCGTCGACGTGACCGTGGACGGGCTCGATATCGTGTATACCAACACCTTCGGGGCAGCTATCAGCGCGGGCGAGATCATTGGAGCGACCCTCGGCCCGCTGGAAGATGGCACGTACCAGGTCACGGTCAGTGTGACGGATGCCGCGTTTAACACGACAGAAGTTGCGGTCTCCTTTACCGTTGACACGCAAGACCCGGTCGTGACCATCGACTCGCCCACAGCCGGAACATCCAATAATCCCACGCCACAGTTGTCGTATTCTTCCAACGAAAACGGCATCGTGGATGTCACACTGAACGGCAATACCATCGTGGTCGCGAACGGCGATCTCCTGGGTCCGTTGTCGGACGGGGAATACACCCTGACGGTGATCCTCACGGACGCAGCCGGCAATACCGGCGGGAATTCGGTCACCTTCGTCGTCGACACCACCGCGCCGGTTCTTTCGATAACTTCACCGCTCGACGAAAGCTTCCTCAATACCTCGAGTCCCAGCCTCGTTTTCTCCACTGACGAGCAAGGTTCAGGCGTCGTGACGGTTGTCGGCGACGGGTATAGCGACAGTTTCGGGGTAGGCCTGCCCTCGGGCGAGACCGCTAACAGATTGCTTGGCCCACTGGCGGATGGCGCGTATCAGCTATGGATCACTTTCGAGGATGATGCGGGCAATACGAGAACCACGAATACTGTGGACTTCACGATTGATACGGTATTACCGGTCGTGACCATCACTTCCCCTGTCGGCGATACAAACGATCCTGCCCCGCAATTGCTATATACTTCCAGCGAAACGGGCACGGAATCGGTCACGTTGAACGGAGCCGCCATCTCGACAAGGAGCGGGGGATTCCTGGATCTGCAAGCGGGTAGCTACGACCTCATCGTTAAGGTCGAGGATCTCGCGGGCAACGCCGGAAGCGATTCGGTCAGCTTCACAGTCAACCTGACGAGTCCTGTGGTGACGATCACAGCGCCGGCCAACGGTGACTTCGTCGCTACCGATACGCCCGGGATCGTCTTCAGTTCCAACGAGGACGGCACTGCGGTCGTATCTGCGCCCGGCGCGACCAGTCAATCCCTTAGCGTGACCGCGGGAATCACGGCATCTGCCACCATCGGATCGCTGGGCGAAGGCTCGAACACGGTCACAGTGACCGTAACCGATGCGGTCGGGAACACCGGGACGGGTAGTGTCTTCTTTATCGTGGACACGATTGATCCGGTGGTTACAATCTCCGTTCCTATCGGGCCGACCTACGAGCGAGAACCAATACTCGAATACACATCGTCCGAGCCCGGCACCGAAAGGGTCTGGCTGGATAACGTTGAGATTCCCACCCGCAGCGGGGAAACGCTACCGCGGCTGGATGATGGCGATCACACGGTGGTCGTGGAGGTTACGGATGCTGCCGGTAACACCGGAAGCCGCTCCGCAATCTTCAGCGTCACCATTCCCGAACCGGTGGATTTCTTCGAAATCGAGGCCAGCAGAACCAAGCGGCCTACGGTCTCGACGCCGGGCACGATTGAACTGACGGGACCGGTGACCGTGCAAATTCCCAGCCACGATAATATTACGGTGCTGGCCGGTAATCCCAATCGTTTCATGTTGCATCTCAAGTTGGGCGATGTGGATTGCGTCTATCTCGGCGGCAAATCCGGCGACGATAACGACGACGAGATCCAAAGTCCAATCTGCGAATGGGGCCAATACCGGGCCGGCGACGTCATCACGATCGAAGGTGAGATCAAGATGCGCGTGCTGAACGCCGATCCGAAAGAGCCGCTGACCCACATAAAAATGCGGATCGACGTCGTCGACTGATCTCCGTATATACGGCAGCCGGTGGCTATTCATGCCGGCTGCCCTTATCTTCAAGTGTAAACGGAAAGAGGATTTTCCCCTCATTCACCAACCGTACGGCGCATTCGCTCGATCCAGTTCACCACCAGCGCGTCCATCCAGCGTAATCCAAAGCGGCGCCCGGTGCGGCCCAGGAAGCCCATGTGTCCACCGTGATGGGTGAGCACCATATCCAGCGCCGTCTGCCCCCGCATTTTTTCCAGGGTCCCGGTATCCACCACGGGGTCGTCGAGGGCGCAGAGAATCAGAGCGGGCACCCGGATATCGGAGATCACCGGCGCCGAGCTCGACTGCGCATAGTAATCCGCAGCGTCCCGATAACCACTGCGAGGGGCGGTGAATGCGTCGTCGAAATCGAACAATCTCATCCGTTGCGGAGCACGGAAGGCCGGCATGTCCGGGAAGCGCTGGTGAAGATGCCTCACCGTGCGCACGCATTCCGTGGCGAAATACCAGTCGTAGAACCGGTTTTCCGGCAATTGAATGTGACGCGCGCTGGCGGTGAGATCGACCGGCGGGGATATGGCCACGACGCTGTCCAGGTTGCCTGTCGGGTGCTGGCTGTCGTCTCCGGCCATCTTCAGGGTGGCGTTGCCCCCCAAAGAGAAGCCGATCAGTGTCGTGGGCGAGCCCGCATATAGATTTGCCAGCCAGCGCAATACGGCGCGAATATCCTCCGTCCGCCCGGCATGGTTGAACCCGCGTGCCAGCCCAAAGCCGGGTCCGCAGCCCCGCATGTTGACCCGGACGACGAGCATCCCCCGCCGCACCAGTTCGCGGCCGATGCGGATCATGTACCGGGAGCGGTAGCAGCCGTTGAGACCGTGAACCAGCAAGGCGATCCGTTGACCTGCGGCCCAGCCGGCGGGGCGGTATTCCATCACCACGAGCCGGTCGCCATCGGTCACGTCTATTTTATAGGTTTTTGTCGGGCGCACGTCGGGCCATTGCGGCCAAACCTGTGCCGCTATGGTCTGCACGGCCCCGCCCCGGATCAACGGAGCGGGTTGAAACGGTGGCAGCCCCACGATGGACAACAGGCCTGAATCCGATCTCTCTCTGCCTGCGGGCATCCTCTCCGCCGGCGAGCCTAGGGCCGGCTGTTGCACGGTGTGCCGCGTGCTTGGTGTTTTCACGACGGTAAACCCCGGTTTTTTCGGCCGCCTTCCGGATCACGCCTTCGTGGGTGCGATCACCCGCATGGGGGCTTCCCGCGCGCTGGTAATGGGCCAGTCGGGGGGCCATTGCTCACGACACGTCCTCGAAGAAGGCCCGCAGCGCCTGGCCCACTTCCTGCGGCTTTTCCTCCTGCAGAAAGTGGGAGGCGTCCACCGTTTGCAGGGTCACCTGCTCAAAACACGCCTCGTGGCCTTCCAGAAATTCCGGGATCACCACAGGATCGTGAATGCCGTACAACAGCAATGTCGGCACCTCGAAGCGGTAGCCCCCAAAGGTTTTCCAGCGCTGTGCGTCGAGCCGCATGGCGCGGTAGTAATTGGCGCCGCTTTCCGGCGTGCCGGGAATCCGGTAGCAGCGGACATATTCGGCCAGGGCATCTTCCGGAAAGCGCCATTCGGCGTCCTTGCCCCGCAGGAATATGCGCAGCCAGACCTCCTCGTTTCCCGGCACCATGGCCTCGGCCAATCCGGGTGTCTGCATGAAATTCTGGTACCAATAGGCCCGGTGTTGGCGTGCGGCGTGAACGGCCTCCGCCTTGCGGTAGCCCTCGGCATTATTGAGCAGGTGGATGTTCATGATCGCCAACTTCACGACGCGATCCTTCGCCGCCATGGCTATTTCCTGGGCCACCGCCCCGCCCCAATCGTGACCCACCAATCCGAAGCGCTGCAAGCCCATCTCATCTACCAGGGCCAGAATGTCCCGCGCCAGTTCTTGTTTTTGGTAGGCCGCCACCGTTCCACCGCGCTCGCTATCGCCCAGCCCGCGCAGGTCGGGCCGGATGGTGCGAAATCCCGCGCCCAGGTGCGGCAGCACGGGCTCCCAGCAGTATCCGCTTTCCGGCCAGCCGTGGAGGAGCACCAGGGGGAAACCGTCACCGCCGTCACGCACGTTGAGCGTCGCCCGCCCGGATTTCACGGTGTAAATCTTGTCGCCGGTCATTGTGATCTCCGAATAATGCGCCAAACCAACCAGATCGCGGCTAACTCGGATTGGCCGTCAGATTGGCTCATCCGAAGAACCCGTATTGCAAAGCGGCGCTACGCTTCGGCGCCAAATCATCAAGCGATCGTGCCGCAAGCCGCATCATTGCCCGAATCGGCTGCGCGAGCAAACGGCGGTCGAGAACATACCGGCCCATAATCATTGGTGTCCTATCATCGTGAAAGCCAAATCCTTGTCACCGACGACAACGATTGCGGAGAAATCGAGGAATTGGGCGAACCGCCGGCGAGTTGATCGAAAAGGCCCGCGGAGCCGCCAAGAATACGAATATTTTCGATCTGAAATCCAGCCATTCGCCGGTCCCTGCCATGTCCGGCAATGAACCGTCGAGCCCATCCCAAAATGGTTCTGGACCATTGAAATGATATGAATACTGGAGGAGGATCCCCAATTACAGAAGAGGAGGCTCCCATGGAAAATTTGGACGAACGATGGCTGGTCATTGGAACGGTGGTTTGTATGGGGCGGGAGGTGTAGATCAACCTATGGATATCAAGAATTTATTCGCCCAGATCCCACCTGACCATGGTCAGGAATTCTTTGAGAAGCTGGCAGAGGGAGACGGCTTCCAGTTGGAGAGGATCGTGTCGCGCGGGCAATCGACCCCCCCGGGTGAATGGCTCGAACAAGATCGCCATGAGTGGGTAGTATTACTCGGCGGCGGTGCCCGGTTGCGGTTCCAAGGCGAAGCCGAACCCGTGGCGTTGGCGCCCGGGGACTATGTGCTGATCCCGGCCCACCAACGGCACCGGGTCGAGTGGACGGCGCCCGGCCAGGACACCGTGTGGCTGGCGTTGCATTATGATGGGTGATTCCAAATCCATATTCATGATGATCGGGAATATATCCCAATTTCGTTTCTACGAAGAACTAAACGATTTATTACCCCACGCCAATCAGTAAGGTAACATTCCCACGCCGAGACCGACGAGTTGTTCTTCCCACATCGCGGCGGGTTAGTCATACGATTGCGCGACGGAGAGATTCGCCTGGGCCCAGGTGAACTGATTGTAGTACCGCGTGGGGTAGAGCACTGCCCCATGGCGTACGAGGAGTGCGCTGTTGTGTTGACCGAGCATTCGGAGCCGATGTACCAGATGTCATGCAGGTCAACTTCTGTGGACTTCTCTCGGCCTATGCAATTATTGAAATGCCTAAGCAAAGTCACAGCCTCCATAATCCGCCCAACTTCCGGTGACTATTCTTCTGTTATATTAGTTTCTTAGAGAATTCCGCTGTCAAAACACGTTTTGTATGGAGGCGGCGGGAGCCTGTACGTGCATACCTGCATATTGCATTGCTGCAAATTCAGGCGCCCGCAACCTTGGCCTGAGATTCGACCTTTTGGGGTTACATGGGCGGTGTCGTACCCCTTAATCCGATGACCACAGCGATCGCCGAAAATTGACCGTCGTCGCCTTCGCTAGCGACCACAAATATATGGGAGCCGACCTCCATCGGGCTCCAATTATTGACCAACTCCAGCTTCGCAACCGGGACCCCGGGCGGAATGACGACTTTCTGGCTGCCTCCATCCTTGTAAGCCAAGGACATGACGGCTCCATCTACCGACTCGACCATGCTGGATATATTGGCATTGGTCATGGTGCTGTCTGGCAACAGGGACCAGGGATAGTGGCCCTCGCCGATGCCCCTGCCCGCCTCGGAGAAAATATGTACTTCCAACGCTTTCAGCGATCCGTCGGGAAGGGCCAGCGCGGTCACCCCAATAAATTTCTCTGCGACGATATTGGCTGCCGCGGTAGGCTCCGATGTCAGTACGATCATCTCTTTCGGGGCCATAATCGTGATGGTTTCCCCACTAATCTGGTTGATAACGATGCTATCGGCTCCCAGTTTCTGGATCGTGCCGCGGAAATGGACAGGGTCCTGACCATATGCAACGGCAGCAAAACAGGTCAGGATCACGGCGCAGATACCAATCGAAATTTTTCGCTTATTCATGATTGATCCTAAGAAAAATTTTTACAGTTAAAAATACCGAATCGATCTGCCCATAGCAGATAGACGCGACCTCCATTCTTCTCTATCATAAGTTTGGGGGCATGTTCCATCTCATTCCGGTCTTTTCTCGCCGTATTTACTTGCCGGAATGGGCCTGGGGCCCGCTTGGGCTGACTGACAAGAATACGCCGCGCCATCAATGCATCGAACTCGGCAGCGGAATAACCGATCTCTTTGTGGATCGAAGTCTCGTCCGCACCCTGGCACGGCGCGAACGCACGTGCCTGCGCAGACGTGTCCTCGAATAGCGCGGCGGACCGTGGCCCTTCTGTCCCCTTGACCCCATGGGTTCCAACATTGCGCTCATTCTCTCCCGGTCAATAGGCCGAAGAGCCCCACATGGATGACGGCACCATCACCTGGATTTGGTTCGCCGCGGGGGGGCTGCTCGCGCTGCTGGAGACGATCGTCCCCGGCGGCGTGGTGGTCTTCCTCGGAATCGCCGCCGTGCTGGTGGGTTTGGTGCGGCTGCTGGGATGGTGGCAGGATCTGGTGCCGTCCTTTACGGCGTTTTTTATTCTGTCCATCGCCCTTTTGATCCTATTCAGAAAGGTGGTCACGAAATTCGTCCAGGGTGAGACCAGCTATCAATCGCCCGACGAGGATGCCGCGGCGTTCGGCACGGTGGTTGACATCACCGATACGGTGAGCGAGGGTCACAGCCACGGTCGAATCCACTTTCACGGGACCACTTGGCCCGCCACTTGTCTATCAGGCTCCATTTTGCAGGGCCACAAGGCCAGGATTGTTTCGCGGGACAACCTGATCTGGATCGTGGAGCCCTTGGAAGAGGATATCTGGCTCTCGATGGAGCAGAAGTAGTTGTGATGAATCCCTATCGATCTTGCAACGAACCGGAGAAAAATTGCGCCTGAGGGGCACCCCATGTTGACGATATTTACGGTATTGGTGCTGTTGGCAGTGTTCGTCGTCTGGAAGTTGTTCATCGTGGTTCCGATGAGGGAGGCGGTGGTCAAGGAGCGCCTGGGCAAGTTTGCCGGAGTGCTCAACCCCGGTTTTCATTTCCTGATCCCTTTCTTCGACAGGGTGGCCTATCGCCACGAGATTCGCGAACAAGTCATCGACGTGCCAGAGCAGACCTGCATCACCCGCGACAACATTCAGGTCGACGTGGATGGGATCGTCTACCTCAAAGTGATGGATCCCGAAAAGGCGAGCTATGGGATTCAGGATTACCGCCGGGCCGCGATCAATTTGGCCCAGACCACCATGCGCTCTGAGATGGGCAAGATTGAGCTGGAGCGCACCTTTTCCGAACGCGATTCGATCAATGAGAACATCGTGCGGGAAATCGATATCGCCTCGGACCCCTGGGGCATCAAGGTGCTCCGCTACGAGATCAAGAATATCACGCCACCGCCCAGGGTGATCGATACCCTGGAAAAACAGATGGAGGCCGAGCGCACCAAGCGCGCGGAGATCACCCTGGCAACGGCTGAAAAGGAATATTTGATCAACATATCCCAGGGCGAGCGGCAGGAAGCCATCAACAATTCCGAGGGCGAAAAGCAAAAGCGCATCAACGAGGCCCATGGACAGGCCAGCGAAATTTCGCTGGTGGCCAAAGCATCTGCCTACGGCATCCGCAAGGTCGCCGAAGCGGTGCAAAAGCCTGGAGGGGCCAAGGCGGTACAGATGAGGATTGTGGAGCAATTCACCGAAGAGTTCGGCAAGATCCTGCGGTCGGCGAATATTTCCGTGGTTCCCAGCCAACTGGCCAGCATCAAGGGATTTTTCGAAGGAATCGGAAGAGTTTCCAGCGGAATTCCCGGGATCGAACCCTCCCCGGGGGATAATATAAACGCCGCCACCGCGGCCGGCTCCGCGCCCGGCTCGGCTATCAAGAAATTCCAGGAATAAAAGGGGACATCGTGGAAATGCTCGGGTTCACCCTCACCGATCTGTTCAACCTTGGCGTCTGGGCCATTCTTTTACTGGTGTTGCTGGCGCAGCTTATCCGGTCCATTCGGCTGGTGCCCACACGGAAGGCTTATATCGTGGAGCGCTTGGGCAAATATCACAAAACCCTGGGACCGGGCTTCCATTCCTTGATTCCCTTCGTCGACGTCGTCTCGGACATTCAGGATTTGAGGGAGGAAGCCATGGCGGTGCCCCCGCAGGAATGTTTCACCAGCGACAACGTGCTGGTCGAGGTGGACGGGGTCATCTATATCAGCATCACGAATCCCGTTAACGCCAGCTACGGCGTCACCGATTACCGCGTCGCGGCGATCCAGCTGGCCCAGACCACCACCCGCTCGGTCATCGGTACCCTGAACCTGGACCGCACCTTCGAGGAAAGGGAACTCATCAGCTCGAAGATCGTCAGCGTGCTTTCCGATGCCGGTGAATCGTGGGGTATCCGGGTGCACCGTTACGAGGTCAAGAACATCGTGCCCCCGTCCACGGTGAAAAATGCCATGGAACGGCAAGTGACCGCCGAACGGGAGCGCCGGGCCCTGGTCGCCCGCTCCGAAGGGGAAATGCAGAGCCGCATCAATAAATCCGAAGGCACCAGGATGGAGCTGATCAACAGATCCGAAGGGGAAATGCAACGCCGCATCAACGAGGCGGAGGGCAAGGCCCAGGAGATCACCGCCATTGCCGACGCCACGGCGAAATCCATCGAGATGATCGCCGCGGCCATCAGCGAACCCAATGGCGAGGACGCCGTGCGCCTGCAACTCTCCCAAAAATACCTGACCCAGCTCTCCGGTCTGGCCAGATCCGGTACCCAAGTGCTGCTGCCGGCCGATCTTACCCGGCTGGAGGATCTTCTGGACGCGATCGGATTGCACCACCGGCCCCTGGACGCCCCATAGACCGAAGACGACCCGCGATTCATCGGGCAATGCCTCCCGTGAAACCCCGTAGTGGAAAGTCAACGCGCTGCCGGTGGGCAAGCTGCGGCTCCCCTCCGATTTGCCCCGAGCCTATCATCGGCGATATCTCTGTAATCCGCGGATAGAAGGGTACCGGAGCTGATCTCGGGGGGCGGTTGAGGGCCGGGTGAATCCATAGTAACTATCATTATAGTAACCATCATTATCACCATCGGGAAAGGAGGAGCCATGCGCGCAGTAGTGTTTTTGGGAGACCGGGAGTTGGAACTTAGAGAATTTCCCGACCCTACGCCGGGTGCGGGAGAGGTCGTTCTGGAGATGAAGGCCTCCGGGATGTGCGGCACCGATCTGAAATTCTATCGGGCATCCAAGGACGGCGGCGGCGCCAGCTCGTTGGGGCTGGGCGACCTGTCGGAGCCGGTGATCGCGGGCCACGAACCCTGCGGCGTGGTGGCCGCAGTGGGTGCGGGGGTGACGTCCCGTCAGGCCAAACCCGGCGACCGGGTGATGGTGCACCACTACCACGGCTGCGGATTGTGCCGCCATTGCCGCACGGGCTGGGCCCAGCTTTGCCAGGAGGGCATGGTGGTCTACGGAGCCACCGCCCACGGGGGCCATGCGCCCTACATCAAGGTTCCCGCGTCTACCCTGGTGCCCCTGCCCGAATCGTTGCCCTTCGCCACCGGCGCCGCCATATCCTGCGGAACGGGTACCGCTTACGGCGCCCTGCAACGCATCGGCCTCTCGGGTCGGGACACCATCGCCGTTTTCGGACAGGGGCCGGTGGGATTGAGCGCCGTGCAACTGGCCAAGGCCATGGGCGCGCGCGTTTTGGCCATCGACATCAACCCCGAGCGGCGGGCTCTGGCCAAGGATTTCGGTGCGGACGCGGTGATCGATCCCGCGGCGGACGATCCGGTGGAGGCCATCCGGGAGCTCACCGAGGGCGAACTGTTGGATGTGGCCCTGGATTGCAGTGGGGCTTCCGAGGCGAGGTTGGCGGCGGTGAAATCTACGCGAACGTGGGGTACGGTCTGCTTTGTCGGCGAGGGCGGCACCGTGACCCTGGACGTCAGCCAGGATCTGATCAGACGGCAACTCACCATCGTGGCGTCGTGGACGTTCAGCAGCATCGGTCAGGCCGATTGTGCCCGCTTCATCGTCGAGCGCAAGATTCCCGTCGAGAACCTGTTCACCCAGCGGTATTCCCTCGATCAGGCGGTCGAGGCCTACACCCTCTTCGATACCCAGTCCACGGGCAAGGGGGTGTTCGTTTTCTAAGGCCGCACCAGGCGGCGGTATGATCGATCGCCTCGGAGGCATTGGTCCATAAATATATACGCGACAGAGGAGCATCACATGGTGACCGTATTGACGGAGAGCGGGCAGCGGGACATTCCCCAGGGGGATGGCGCCAATGGCGAGTTATGGCTGCCCACGGGGGATGTCGAGGCGGCAACAGGTTGGTCGCTCAAACCGGAGGGATTCTGCAAGGGCGCGGTCTGCGTGCCCATCCCGGCCGCTGGCGGCGATAAGTTCCGGCGCGGCGACGCCGTCAATGTCGCCGCGTTGTGGCACCACATGGGCAAGCCCGCCCGCCACAGCGAAGGCGGTGACGTTTGGATGCTCGGCGAAAGCGCGGCCGATCGCTCGGCGGCCCTGCGATCCCTGGAAGCACCGGACTTCACCCTGCCCGACTTGCAGGGCCGCATGCACGCCTTGTCCGATTACCGGGGCAAAAAGGTGTTCCTGGTCTCTTGGGCCTCGTGGTGAGGGTGCCGCTATGACCTGTCCGTGTGGCAGGCGCTGTATGACGAGCTCGAGGAGCAGAACTTCATGGTCATTTCGGTGGCCATGGACAGCCGGGAAGGGGATCCCCGGGAATGGATCGAAAAAGCAAATCCCACCTACGTTACCCTGATCGACCGCTTTCACCGGGTCGCCGGCCTGTACCACATGGTCAACGTGCCCCAGGCGGTGTGGATCGACGAGGGCGGCAGGATCGTACGCCCCACCGAATCCGCGGGCGCCTACGAGGGGTTCCGCAAGATGGACCGCACCACGTTGCAAGTTCCCGAGGAGGTGGCCAAAATTACCGCCGACTCCAAGGAGACGTACATGAACGCCGTGCGGGATTGGGTGTTGCACGGCGAGTCGAGCCAATACGCCTTCGACGATGCTCAGCGCCGTGCCCATCTGGGGCTGCCTACCGAAGAGATCGCCGCCGCTCACGTGGCTTTCACCCTGGGCCAATACCTGATCCAGACGGGAAAGGCCGAAGATGGCGGGCGGCTCGTGCAAGAGGCGGTGCGGCTGCATCCGGAATCCTGGACCTTCTGGCGCCAGCAGGCGGGTCTGAGCGACAGAAAGTTGGCTTCCCAACCCGATTTCTGGCAGCGGGTAGACGCCCTCGGCGACAAGAAATACTACGCCGCCGTCGACATGAAAGGCATGCCGCAATAAGCCCGGTTCGTGGGCACCTTCATCTGCGGGATCGCCGCCTTGATCCGTTCGTAGACGGCGACTCCGCTTGCGAGGGCTTGGCCTATCTGGGAAGAAGAGAGGATCGCCGCTCGCCTTCGGGCGAAAACGAGCACCGCCTCCCGGCCGGAAGGAGCGCCCTCGGCCTACCGAATTAGTATATTATGTACTGATATTATGAGAGAAATTGGCTTCGTTTGGTAATTTGGGGCGGTTATGGGGTTAGACCGTTTCCGCATCGCCCCCGGAAAGATTGACGTCCACGGCCAGGGGCAGGGGCACGAGCTCGCCTTTGCGGGCTGCCTGCAGCCGCTGCAACTCGTGCAGCGCATTTGTCACGCCCCGCTCGATGGCGGATTCGTAACGGGTCAGACTGGAAAAAGTGTTCGCGCCGGTGCGGCAGCCCGATTTGAAGGTGGCGCTGAGGCTTTTTTCGCCCTCCAGGAAGGAAGGATCGGCCTCGTTGAACAAACCCGCCTCGATGCGCACCACCCGGTTCATGCGCCAGATGCCCCCGATGACCCGCCCG
>JACZRV010000118.1 GCA_022574555.1 SAR324 cluster bacterium | reverse complement strand
TTATCTTCGTGAATCCGCATGAATCTGCGGATCAAATGATATTTCCGGGCTTCGTCTCCGCCCTCGGTCATTTCCGGTAATTCGCGGCCAGGAGCTATCCCGGGAGTGTGGCAGGAGGTAGCATGGAAAGCGGGCGGAGGACATGGCCCCGTTCCGGGGCGCCCCCCGCTGTGCTGGTCTGGGGGAAATGGATGGGAAAAATTCCGGATGTGAAAAAATGGCCGCTTTTGGCCCAAGAACCAGAGAAATTGCAAATCGAACCCATTGGGGCGCCAGGCTTAGGGGGGAGCGATTCTGCGGGCCATCATCGTGCCGAAAATCGCCATAATAGGTTAACTTATTTGTCAATAACGGTCCATTTTTTTGACGGTAAGAAACGGACAAGAAAACTGGACGCAGCGGGGGCGTTACTTGGAAGAGTAGACCGGGGCGGAACCCGGCGCTCCTTTACCGCTTTGTTGGCCTTTGCTGCGGCGGGGCTGGATGCGGGCCAGGGTCTTGAAGCGGCGGCTTTGCTCGTGCATCACGATTTGATGGAGCAGGTGCCTCTTGTCGCGCTCCATGCCCCGCAGGTTGGCGTGGGCCATCCAGAAATCTCCCGGTATGGGCCGGCACGCGGTGACCCGCCCCATCAAGCGCAGAGTGCTCTTGCCACGCTTGGTGGGCAGGATGAATTCGAGGTAGCGGTCCACTTGCACCTCCCGCCGCAGCACGATGGAAAACCCGCCGTCGTTGAGGTCGTGCAGGATGCCTTTCTCGAAAGGCAGGGGCGCCATCTCGGGATCGAGGGCGTCGGCGGCCCGCTGGTGCAGCACGGGGCGCTCCCGGAACGCCACGTCGATCAAAAGAGGCAGGCGCGACTGCCTCGGCCGCACGCCTTCTCCGACCAGGGTGTGGCGGAAGGCGATCTGTCGGGGATCTCGTGATGGGCCGGCCAGCAACGCCGGGAACCGGTGTTCCAGGTCCCGCCCGCGAACGTAGAACAGTTCCAGCTTCTGGGCCCCGCCGGCCTCGGGCTCCATCCCCGGCTCGCCCAGCTGCACTCGAAAGCCCCATTGCTCCACCGCTTGCACCTTGCCGTAATGGTGGCGGGCCAGGCCCTGGCCCTTCGACGAGAGGCGAATCCCATCGCCGGTTCGCATCTGGCGGGTGGAGACCATGGGCACCAGGAAATTATCCGAGGTGTACTTCAATGCTTCCCGCAGGTCGGGGATGAAGGCCAGTTGCGCGCCCTCGCCGGCGGCCATGGCTTCGTGGACACGAGTTTCGAAGGCCACCGGATCGCCCAGGAAGCGGAGCAACCGGTGTTCGGAAGACGAACCGGCCAGGCGGTGCAGCGCCTCCATCTCCTCTTCGCCGAGCTCCGCCGCCTCGAGCCTTGGCCTGAGCAGCGCGGCCTGGCGATTGAATCGCATCCGCAGCAGGAAGCGCCGGTCGAGGAAGACCACCACCGCCAGGTACAGCCCCAGGGCCAGCACCACCGCGGCCAGAAGGGAGGTTTCCCACCACTCGAAGCCCGGCAGGCGGATCTGGTCCCAGATGGTCCGGTCGAAGGTCCAGAAGAATCGCTGCTCGTTCATGACAAGATAGGCTCGTCGCGATTGGTCAGGCGGCCAGCACCCACTATTGCGCAATCATTCGGGCAGGGCGGCCTTGGCCTTACTCCAAAGGGTGAATCACTCCTGCGCGGATTGCGATTCCGTGGGCAGTCATCGGAATCCGTTTCGGAGGGAGGGAGTTGGAGGTAACGAATAATGGGGGAGCAAATTGGGTGCCGCCGAACCGGATGGAATGTATGTTCTCGGCAAACGCTTGCGACTTACGCCGCGGACGCGGCCTATTTCTTTTTGGCGCCACTCTTCGATTTGTCACCGCTGCCTGGTTCCGTTTCCGAACCCTCCCGCGAGGGATTTTTCTCGGCCAACAACCCACGCACGGTCGACTCGATTCCGCTTTGGATGCGCTGCACCAGATTTTCCAATTCCTCGCCCCGCTGGTCGAAAGCTTTGGCCTTCAACTCGGCAATCTCCTTTTCGGCGCGCCGGTCGTGGACACGAGTCTCCGCGGCGCCAATCCAGCGGAATAGCAACGGTAGGGCCAGGGCCAAAATCGCCGCCCAGAAGGCCCAGGGCATCATGAATTCGACGAATAGCAACGTGACCGGTTCCTCCCGCCACAGCAGATCCCAGTTGAATAGGGCGAAAAGAAGGATAATAATTATCCAAAGCCCCATAATGATATTTTGTATTCGCTTCATACGGTGTCAACATGACGGTGTCGAAGTGTGATTTGGGGCTGCGCTTACGATCCACATTCGAACCTTCGCGGCGCCGGTTGTTCGATAGCGGCGCTATTCTATCACGCGGGGATGGGGGTCGACAATTGCGTGGCACAGCGCATACCGACCGTGACGACTGTGTGGGGCTATTCCGTTGGGAGCCACGCCACGCACATCATTGATTTGACTTGGGATCATCGAAGACGTATTCTATCTGCAACGAGACGCCGTAATTATCGCCCGAAGGGATGTCTTCAGGCCAGGCACTCGGGAATACGCACTTATTCGAAGGGCAGCTATGAGTGCAATCAACGTCCTCACAATTCAGGGGTACTATTACCTCTACGCCCTTTTCTTCGACTACCTCATCAACAACGAATATTATGTTCGTGGGGAAGAACGAGAGCGCATCCGCGAATACCTGCGCGCAGTGCAACCCATCCTGGGGCTGAAACAGCCCTTTCGGCTGGATGTGAGACTGCGGCTGTTCACCCAGCGGCAATCCATGGAACGATTTTCGCCCGAAAAGGTGCACGAGTTGTTGCGCCAGCTCCGCAACACCGTGGAACTCGCGGCGGAGCCTCCGCCTCATCCCCTGCGCCGTGCCACCGACCGCCCCCTGCCGCCGCGATTCGCGATCGCCAAACAGCGCGAGACCGTACAAGCCGCAGAAGCGCCGGAGCCGCAGCGCCCCCCTCTCCCGCGGTGGCCTATGGATTACCGCATGATCGCTTAAGCGGGTGTTCTTGTGCCCGGCTTGCAACCCTGTTGGCCGCTCTGCCCCCCATCACCCCATTCCCCCGATCGCCAATCCTGCCGCGAGCAACAGGCCGAAGGCCATGTGCAGCGCCGAAGTGCCTTTCAAGGCGCGGTGTAGGGTTTCGCGGTCATCCGCTCCCAGCACCCAACCGATCACCCGGGCCGCCAGGGGAATGGTGAGCGCCGGCAATACGAGCAGCGGCCCGCCCCATCCGGCGAGGATAGCCGCGAAAGGCATGGTGAACGCGGCGAGGAGGAGCAACAAATATGCGATGCGCAGCGGCCGGTCGCCCAAAACCGTTACCAGTGTGCGCCTGCCATGCCGCGCGTCTTCCTCCCGGTCCCGCAGGTTGTTGACCACGAGGATCGCCGTCACCAGCGCGCCGACCGGGACGGAGAGCCAGAACGCGTCCCAGCCATATCCGTGGGTCTGGACGTAGAGCGTTCCTCCGACGATAACCGGACCCATGAACCAGAAGACGATCAGTTCCCCCAGGGCATGGTCCCCCAGGGGCATGGGTCCCGCGGCGTAGCCGTAGGCCACCGCCACGCTGGCCAGGCACAGCACCAGTAGGGGCCAGCCGGTCAACCACACCAGCCAGATGCCCAACAGCGCTGCCACGCCGAAACAAAGCGCCGCACCGGCCTTCACCGCTGCCGGGCCAAGCAACCCGCGAGCGATCACCTTGTGGGGCGCCGCATATTTGTGGGCCGAATCGGTGGCGTCGTGATCGGCATACTCGTCGGTCAGGTTTGTTCCGATTTGCACCAGCACCGTGGCCAGCAGGGTTGCGGTGAAGAGCCCCCAGTTTAATGCGCCCAGGGCGTAACCCATGGCGGTGCCGACGATCACCGGCACCACCGACGCGCTCAGGGTGTGGGGCCGCGCCGCGGCTATCCAGATTTTTACGTAACGGATCATCACATGGGCCTGGCGCCGGACAAAAATGTAGTGCGGCAGGAGACCCGCAAGACGGAACCGAAGGAATTCGAATGTCCGTTGCGCCCAATCGGCGCTTAAATCATCTCTGCCTGCAACGGGAATGCACTCAGCCGCTTGACCGCGCCTCGGCCCACGGATGAGAGCCGATTAACCCGTTGAGAACCGGGGGGTATATTCGGTGTGCTCGGGATTGACGATGTTGTCCGGCACCTTTCCCTGCAGGCAATCCCTGACCTGTTGAGCGGTGCTCGACTGCAACGTGCGCACCGACGACTCGGAGAAAAAGGAGACGTGGGGCGTGCCGATAAAATGGGGGTGCTGAAATAAAGGATGGCTCAGGTCGGGCGGTTCGTCGGGATAGACGTCCAGCGCCGCGCCGGCTAAATGGCCCCTATCAAGGGCACTCAGCACCGCATCGGAATCGACGGTGCCTCCGCGGGAGGTATTGATCAGATAAGTGCCGGGCTTCATCTTGGCGATCGCCTCCTCGCCGATGATGCCTTGGGTTTCGGAAGTGAGCGGGAGGTGAATCGTCAGCACATCGGAACCGGCGAGCAGCGCATCCAGATTGACCACCATGCCCTCGGCCTTGGGCAATGCGATGAGTATGGGGTCCGTAACCAGCAGGTGCATCCCCAATCCCCGCGCCTTGCGGCCCATGCGCCGCCCGATATTGCCATAGCCCAATATCCCCAGAATCATATCCGTCACCCGGGGGATCCCGGCAAAGGGCACGCCGCCGTATTCACCTGACCGCAGCGCCCGGTCGAAGCGGGCCACGCGCCGGGTCATGGCCAGCATCAAGGCCAGGGCGTGCTCGGCCACCTCGTCCAGGCAAAAAATGGGGACGTTGGTTACAGGAATGCCCAGGGTGGTGGCGTGATCCACGTCGATATTGTCCAACCCGATGCCATAGCGGGCCACGATGCGGCAGTTGGGTGCGGCGTCGATCACCTTGGACGACGTACGCTTCCAGCAGGTCATGATCGCGTCCGCCTCCGGGGCCAGGCTCACCAATTCGTCCTCCTCGCCGGTCTCGGCGACGATCAGCTCACCGGGCAGATCACCCAGGATATCCCGCTCGATATCCAAAGAAGGCCAAGCGTAGTCGGTGATCAGGATCTTGTGGGTCATCGGTAGTCCTTGTGCCGATTGCCGCTCTGAACGAGGTTGCCAGCGGCGCGCCGGCTCACTCCAGGGGCGGTGTCTGGTTGATTTGCGAGGCGGCGAATCCCGCCCCGAATCCGTTGTCGATATTGACCACGGTCACGCCCGGAGCGCAAGAGTTGAGCATGGCCAGCAGGGCGGCGATTCCGCCGAAGCTGGCACCGTAGCCCACCGACGTAGGGACGGCGATGACCGGCGCCGCTACGATGCCGCCCACGACGCTGGGCAGCGCACCCTCCATCCCCGCCACCACGATGACCACCCGCGCCGCCTCGATGCGCTCGCGATAGCTGAACAGGCGGTGGATGCCGGCCACGCCCACGTCGGCGATCAGGTCCACCCGGTTGTCCATCAACCGTGCGGTTTCCAGCGCTTCCTCGGCCACGGGCAAATCGGACGTGCCGGCGCAGAGCACCGCGATGCGGCCCAGTTCGCGCGCCTGCTCCAGCCCGAAGCTGAGGGTTCGGGCCACGGGATTGTGGTGGCCACCGGAAAGCTCGGCGTTCAAGAGCGCGCTCTGATCCTCGCTCAACCGGGTGACCAGCAACCTGGGGTGAACCTCCAGGTGGGCGCGGCAGATTTCCACGAGCTGCTCGCCACGCTTTCCCTGGGCGAAGACCACTTCGGGAAAGCCCTTGCGCCGGGCGCGTTGGTGATCGAGCTTGGCGAATCCGATATCCTGGAATGTCTCCCGCTCGATGAGGGTCAAACCCTCCTCGGGCGTCAGACCGCCCTCCTGGAGGCGTTGCAGAATGATGTGCAGACGATCTCGATCCATGGATGCCGGGTTCAGGACGCTTTTCAGGCCAGCTTTTTCTTGAGCAAGCCGTTGACGATGGCGGGGTTGGCCCGGCCACCGCTGGCTTTCATGACCTGGCCCACGAAGAAGCCGAAGACCTTTTGCTTGCCGCCGCGGTATTGTGCCACCTGATGCGGGTTGTCGCTCAGCACCTGATCGATCATTTCTTCCAAGGCGCCCGTGTCGGATTCCTGGCTCAACCCCTTTTCCCGGACGAAATTACGGGGTGATTGCCCGGTTTCGTAGAGCGCATCGAAGACGGTCTTGGCCATGCGGCCGCTGATGGTGCCTTCGCCGATCAGGGCGATCAACTCCGCCAGTCCACCGGCAGCGAACTTCAAGTCGGTTACGGTGGTCTTGTCCTCGTTTAATTTGGCCGCCAGATCGCCCATGACCCAGTTTGCGGCCCGTTTGGGGTCCGCCCCCTCTTGCACCACGGCCTCGAAGAACTCCGCCGTGCGCCGGTCAGCCACCAGCAAATCCGCGTCATGGGCGGATAGCCCCAATTGCTCGCGAAAGCGCTGCGCCTTCGCGTCGGGCAACTCGGGGAGGGTGGCCTCGATCTCCTTCAGCCACGACGCCTCGATCGTCACCAGCGGCAGGTCGGGCTCGGGGAAATACCGGTAGTCGTGGGCCTCCTCTTTGCTGCGCATGACGAAAGTGGATTTGCTCGCGGGGTTCCACAGCCGTGTCTCCTGAACGATGGGGCGTCCGGCCAGCAGTTCCTCCCGCTGCCGCTCGATCTCGTAAGCCAGGGCCTCGCGCACGAAGCGGAAGGAGTTGATGTTCTTGGTTTCGGTACGGGTGCCCAATTCGCGGGTACCTGCCGGCCGCAGGGAAATGTTGGCGTCGGCCCGCATATTGCCCTTCTCCATGTCCCCGTTGCTCACCTCCAGGTAGGTGACCAGCGAGTGAATCTTTTCCATATAAGTCTTGGCCTCGTCGGGCGAACTGAGATCCGGCTCGCTCACGATTTCCAGCAGGGGCACGCCGGCCCTGTTCAGATCCACGTAAGTGGCACGGCGGTCGGCGCCCTCGTGCACCAGTTTGCCCGCGTCCTCTTCCATGTGGATACGGGTAATGCCGATCCGTTTAGGATTGCCATCCACCTGGATCTCCACCCATCCGTTTTCGCAAATGGGCCGGTCGAATTGGGATATCTGATAGGCCTTCGGCAAGTCGGGATAAAAGTAATTCTTGCGCGCGAACTGGCTGTCGAGGCGGATCTTGCAATGCGTGGCCAGCCCCAGCCGCACGGCGAATTCCACCACGCGGTGGTTGAGCACCGGCAACACGCCGGGCAGTCCCATGCAAACCGGGCACGCATTGGCGTTAGGGGGCGCCGCGAACTCGGTAGAGCACCGGCAGAACATCTTCGATTGCGTCGCGAGCTGAGTGTGAATCTCCAGCCCGATCACCGTTTCAAATTCCATCTGGGACTGCCCACTCATCGTCTTTTGCGGCGATCATCGTTGCCCACATCCTCATAGCCCACATCCTCATAGATGGCGTCCATCGTGACCTTGAGACCCACACTATCCAATTGGAATTCTTCTTTTTCGGCATAGGTATCGAGCCACCATTTCCCTTCTTCATCCTTCCGGTAGACGTCGACCCTCTCTTTCTCCTGAGATACCAGGAGATACTCTTGCAGGCTTTCCAATTGCTGATAGGCCATCAGCTTTTCCCGTCTGTCGATGCCCTCGGTGGACGGCGAAAGGACTTCGACGATCAGGCAGGGATGGGTCAGATAGTATTTCTCGGTATCGCTGGCATCGCAGGTCACCGCAATATCGGGGTAGTAGAAGGCGTCGGCCTTCTCCACCCGCACCTTGACCTCAGCGACATAAATCTGGCACGGACCACCGTAAAGGTGGGCCTCCAAGAGTTTGAATAGATTCAGGGCAATCCGGTTGTGGTCCCGGCTCACGCCGACCATGGCGAAGATCTGGCCCGCCACGTATTCGTGCTTGACCGGCCGGCGCAACTCCCCCTCAAGATATTCTTCAACACTCAGGAATTGCTGTAGGGCTCGGGATGTCATGGCGGTTACCTGAATCCGGTCTGCTCTCTTCCACAAATATCACGCCAAGAGGCGGCGATCGTAGAGTACCTATCTTGTAGCCTCTTGGCGCCTTCGGGTCTCGGCGCTTTCGGGTCTTGGCGCGAGTCTCAATACGCCATTCTCAATACGCCACGGCGAACACGACCCGCCGGGGGGAAGGCTCGCCGGTAACGATGCACTTGCCCGGCTCGTCTTCGGAGTCGGGAACGACGCGGATGGTGGCCTTGGTCTCTTCCTTGATGCGGGCCTCCACCTCCGGCGATCCGTTCCAGTGGGCCTCGATGAATCCCCCTTGCTCGGCCAGCACGGCCTTGAACTCCTCGTAGCTTTCCACTCGGTGGGTGTGGGCGGCGCGGAGAGCAACGGCTCGATCGAATAGTTCGCCTTGCATGCGCTCCAGAAGGGCCGGCACCTCATCGGCCAGCGCTTCGAGCGCGATGGAGGCCTTGTCGCGATTGTCGCGCCGCACGACCATCGCCGCGCCTTTTGCCACGTCCTTGGGTCCCACCTCGATGCGTAGCGGGATGCCCTGCTGGATCCAATGGAAGAAGCGGTCGGCCGGACGCATGTCGGTACGGCGGTCGATCTTTACCTTGAGCGGATCGAGCTTCTCGGCCAGACGCGAGTGCACCTGGTCGGCAAATTCCATCACGGTGCTCTGCTCGGTCTGGCTTTTGTAGATGGGCACGATCACCACTTGGATGGGCGCGATGCGGGGAGGCAGCACCAGCCCGTCGTCGTCGCTGTGGGTCATCAGCAACCCGCCGATGAGCCGGGTGGAAACGCCCCAGCTCGTCGTATGCACCAGACGGCGCTTATTTTCGCGGTCCAGGAAATTGATGTCGAAGGCGCGGGCGAAATTCTGCCCCAGGTTGTGGGAGGTGCCGGCCTGGAGCGCCCGCTTGTCCTGCATCATGGCCTCCACGCAATAGGTGCGCAGCGCGCCGGGGAATTTCTCGGTATCCGATTTCAGCCCCGCCAGCACGGGCATGGCCATCTGCTGCTCCATGAATGTGCGGTAGATCTCCAGAATGCGCAGGGTCTCCTCCTCCGCCTCGGCCTCCGTCTCATGGGCGGTGTGGCCTTCCTGCCAAAGAAACTCCGAGGTGCGCAGGAAAAGCCGGGTGCGCATTTCCCAGCGCACCACGTTGCACCATTGGTTGATCAGCACCGGCAAATCCCGGTAACTGTGGATCCACTGGGCATACATGTGCCCGACCACCGTCTCGGATGTGGGCCGCACGACCAGGGGCTCCTCCAGTTTCTTGCCGCCGGCATGGGTGACCACGGCCAACTCCGGCGAGAAACCCTCCACGTGTTCCGCCTCCTTGTGGATGAAGCTCTCCGGGATCAGTAACGGAAAGTAGGCGTTCTGGTGGCCGGTCTCCTTGAAACGCCGGTCCAGGGTTTTCTGTATTTCCTCCCAGATCGCGTACCCGGTGGGGCGGATCACCATGCACCCCTTTACGGGAGCATGGTCGGCGAGTTGACCCGCCGCGATGACGTCCAGATACCACTGGGAGTAGTTTTCCGCGCGGGGAGTGATGTTTTTTGCCATGTCTTCTTACGAGCAAATTGCTGATTTTGGGGAGAATATCATGGGCGCCTGAGTTCCCTCGATAGGATTGAATTTCCTATTCGGCACACGGCGCGTAATTGCGATCCGGATCGAATGGCTAAGGCCGACCTTTCTCGACCCTATCGATTTTGGCTCCGATGCGCCCATCGTGCAGTTTGAGATCCAGGGCATCGCCCGGTGCGACCTGATCCACCGAGCGTATCAGGGAGCCCTGTTCGTTGTGCGCCACGCTATAGCCCCGCCGCATCACGGTAAGCGGGCTCAACGAGTCCAGCAATTCCATTATGGAGGCGAAGCGGTCCCGCCGGTGGACCACGTGGCGCCGCAGGGCTGGGCCGAGGCGTCTTTCAAGCCTGCGCGCTTCCCTGCGGTGCAGCGGAACGAGCCGATCGGGCCGGTAGCCCAGCAGCAATTCGCGAGCGCCGCTGTGCCTGTGTTGAGCGGTATCGCGGTGGTGTTCCAAGGATTGCCGCAGGCGCTCGCCCAGGTCGTCCACGCGTTGGACGCTCTGCCGGATCATGCCTTCCGGACTGTCCAGCCGGGCACGCAGGCTCCGCCACTGCTCGACGCGCCACGCCGCGTCGTCCTCGATGCGGCGGAACAGACGCTGCCGCAGATCGTCCACGGTGGCCCGGAGATCGGCGCGGTTGGGCACGGCCAATTCGGCGGCGGCTGATGGCGTCGGCGCGCGCAGATCGGCCACGAAATCGGCGATGGTGAAATCCACTTCGTGACCCACGGCCGAGATGATGGGCACGTGGGAGGCAAATATGGCCCGCGCCACCACTTCCTCGTTGAAGGCCCACAGATCTTCCACGGAGCCCCCACCGCGGCCCACGATGATCAGGTCGATTTCGCCATCGTGTGCGATCCGGTTGAGTGCGGCGATAGCCTCGGCAATCTCGCGGGCGGCATTTTCCCCCTGCACCGCGGTGGGATGGATCAGCACCGGCATGCTGGGAAACCGCCGTTCCAGCACTTGCAGCATGTCCCGCACGGCCGCGCCTTGGGGTGATGTGACGATCCCGATGCGCCGGGGCAGAAAAGGCAGCGGTTTCTTGGCCGCTTCGGCGAAGAGCCCTTCCGCCTCCAGACGCCGTTTGAGCTGTTCGAAGGCGAGAGAGAGCGATCCGGCTCCCTTGGGCTCCAGCAAGGCCACCTGAATCTGGTACTCGCCGCGTGGTTCGTAAACCGCGATCTTGCCCCGCACGATGACCTGTAAGCCATCCTCGACCTCGAAACGGAGCGATTGGGCCGCGTTGCGGAACATGACGCAACGAATCTGGGCGTCGCGGTCCTTGAGGTTGAAGTAGAGATGTCCCGAAGCCGCGGCCTTGAAGTTGGAGACTTCCCCGTCCACGGCTACGGCCGGCAGCGCCTCTTCGATTGTCTGGCGGATGCGGCGCGAAAGCTGGCTTACCGTCCAGACCTGCTCGCCCTGCGCCTGCGGTGCGGATGACCTGGACGCGGGCGCATCGCTGCCAGGCACCCCCGCCGGTGCGGTGTCTTCGCCCGTCTTGGCGTGCCCGGAGGTTTCGGGTTCGACGTCAACCGTAAAGGGAATATCGGCCATCAGCTTTCACAATGATCCCTGCATCCACACCTGAATCGCGCAGCCCGCGTGGGCGGTCTCATCATTCAAACTCCGCGAAAACAACGAAATGGTCAAGGGTCAGGGGTATTGCGGATCAGGGGCCGGATAGGCATCAGAGCGCCTCCGATGGCGCAGAAAGCGCGTCAGCCACAAGAGTAATTTCAACGAGGACTCAATGGGGCTGGGCCAACGGGCGGAGGATGATGTCGTTGATCTGGACGTGGGGCGGGGTGGAGAGCATATAGACTACGGCGTCGGCGATGTCCACCGGTTCCAGGGCCTTGAACCTGGTGTAGGCTTCTTGTCCCTTCTGTTCGTCGCGGTAGAAGGCCGCGTGGAAGCCGGTTTCCACAAGGCCTGGGGAGATCATGCCGATCTTGACCGGACTGCCTTGCTGCACCAGTTCGTCGCGCAGGCCATTGGTGATCCCCCGCACTGCGTGCTTGCTGGCGCCGTAGAAGGTGGCGTTACGTCCCGGCGGGATGCGGTGGGCGGCGACGGAGGAGATGTTGATGATCTGGGCGTCCGCCTTGCCTGCCATATCCACCAGGGCTTCGCGGATACAGACGGTGAGCGCGAGCACGTTGACTTCCAACACTTCGCGCCAATCCTCGGTCTTGCCCTCGGCGATGGTGTCGTTGCGGCCGAGCCCGGCGTTATTGATCAGGACATCCACCCCGCCCCAGGCCTCGCGCACGGCATCGAACATGGCCAGGATGCTCTCATCTCTGCGCAAATCGGTCGGAACGACGATGGTTTCGGTGCCGGCGGCAGTCAGTTCATTTTTCAGGCTGTCCAGGGGTTCGGCTCTGCGGGCGGCGAGGGCCAGCTTCATGCCGGCTTGGCCCAGCCGGCGGGCGGTGGCCAACCCGATTCCGCTTGATGCCCCGGTGATCAAGGCCGCCTTGCCGGCCCAACGCGATAGACTCATTTGCGCCTCCTCGTCATGGCAGTCATGGCAGCGCGTCAGATTTCCCGCGCCGCCCGCTTCCAGGCGGCAGGTTTGAGAGGAATGACCAATTCCTGTCCGCGCCGCAGGAAATGGCGATTGCGAATTTCGTTGGCCCTCAGCAGCTCGGAGAGCCGCACCCCGTATTGCCGTGAGATGTGAGAGAGGGTATCTCCCGCCGTGACGATGTGGGTCAGAACCCGTGGCGGGGTGAATGGCGCCCCAGACATGGCGGCGGTCAACCGCTCCTTGAACCCGACCGGCAGCCGCAGCAATACCTCGCTGTTTTGCACCGGGGGGATCGCCTGTTGCTTCCACGCCGGATTGAGCGCCACCAGCTCCGCTTCGCCGACGCCAATGCGGCGGGCGATTTCAGCGAGTGTCGTATAGAACTCGCCCCAGACCGCCTCCCAACGGGAAACCTGACGGTTGCGAATGGGGGCAAATCCGTGACCTTCCAGGTCATTGTAAACGGCGGCCACCGCCAAAAAGGCCGGTACGTAGCGCCGGGTCTCCAATGGAAGGGGCAGGTTCCAATAATCCACACCCCGGCCGCGGTCGCGGTTATGTCGAATGGCCCGATTCACGCGGCCTTCTCCGGCATTGTACGCCGCCAAGGCGAGTTCCCATTCGCCGAACCGGTCGTAGAGATAATGCAGCAGCCATGCGGCGGCCCGAGTGGACAGCACCGGGTCCAGGCGCTCGTCGTACCACGGCGTCACGCGAAGCCCGAATCTGCGTGCTGTGGGTGGCATGAATTGCCAGAGTCCTGCGGCCCATTTGGGGGACCAGGCCAACGGGTCCAGATTGCTCTCCACGACGGAAAGATAGGCCAAATCTACGGGCAGGCCTTCTTCGCGGAAGATAGACTGGATCATGGGAATAAACTCATGGGCCCGATCCAACCCCCGCTCGAACGCTGCGCGGCGGGTTTCCAAGTAAAACCGTTTGAATTTGCGGACGGTTGCGTTTTGGTAGAGTGCGATCTCCTTGCCCGGTATAGGATGGTAATCTGCCCTGGGATCGGGCGCGTCGATACTGGCGCCAAGACCCATCAGGATTTTTCTGCTGTCTTCAATTAACCCAAGCGCCAGATCCGTGACATAGGTCATCATCCCCGGTTGGCGCAACGGGAGCGCAGCCTGCGAATCCAGGCCCTGAATCGACGGGCCCTGAAAAGACACGGGCGGTGGCAACAGTTCGTTGCTCCGATGGGGGTCCCACGGCGTGGCTACAGCGGATGCATTCGTGTGGGAAAAGCTATTTCGAATCTCGGGCCCGGCAGACAGGGCGATGAACAAAAATACGGTCAATAATCCGGCGAGCAGGGCCATCATGGCTGTACCCGCGGCAACGATGCGTGTTTTTTTCAAAGTGGAATCCTTCCAAGGTTAGTTGAGCGCGATGGAATCCATTCAATCGCACGTGGCCATTCGTCATCGGCCTTCGGCCGTCCCATCTCCCTCTACAATCGGAATATCCCGCGCTATTGCCACGGGCTTGAACAAATTGCTGTAATCTAGTGTCCTGACTCAGTAGTTCATTGAATATATAGGTGGACCGCTTCGGTATCGTATGGTAGGATTCCTCGAACCTTCAAGGAGGAAGAACCATGCGGACAGGACGACCGAAACCACCTCTGGAA
>JACZRV010000117.1 GCA_022574555.1 SAR324 cluster bacterium | reverse complement strand
GCGCGCAGGAAGGGCATCTGCACCTGGGCGTAGTCCAGCACGAGGAATTGCTTGTCGTGGGCGCGCAGCAGCCGCCGGATGGTGCCCTCGGCGGCTTCCACTGCCTCCCGTCCCAGGAAACCGGCGTGCCAGCCGTGGCGCCGCCGCATGCGTTCGCACATCTCGATCATCAGGCGGGTCTTGCCCGCCCCGCCCTCGCCGGTGTAGAGCCGCACGGAGACCCAGCGGCCGTCAACCGCCCAGGCCTCGATCCCGTCCCGCAATTCCTCCCGCCCCACGTAGGGCACCACCGCGTACTCGGGATCGAGCAGGCTGCTGTGGGCCAGGCCATCGTGCCAGTCGCGCCTGGGGATGCGCACCAGATCGCGGATGGCCCACGCGTCCAGCGCGGCAGCGACCTCCGGCTTGAACCGGTCGCGAGATTCCGCAAACTCGGCTTTGAAGTCGAGCATGGCTGTGCGGAACTCGGGCTCCAGCGCCTTCACGGTGTCGGGATGGTGGAGGTAGGCATCCAGCACCGCCGTAACGATGCGGGAGCACAAGGGACTCAGGTCGGCTCCCAGCACCTTAAGCCGCGGCTCGGCCTCGGTCAGAATGTCCTTGGCGATCGCCCCAGCATCCAGATGCCCGTCGATCTGTGCCGCGATGGTGGGCCGGAAGTCGGCCAGGATGCCCCCCGCCGTGGCCACCACGGCGTCGAAGTCCTGCTCTTTGACCTCGCCTGCCGCGATGAGCGGGTACAGGCCGTCTTCGACGCTTGAGAGCAACTTACGATAGGAATTGCCGGACTCGGTCGGCAATTTTTTTGCGAAATATTCAATGATTATGGACCCGGTGGCCCCGGCCACACCACTCCATTCACCAGTCAGGGCGCCCACGAGGATCTTGGCCGCGGATATGGCGAGTGCTCGTTTGTCGGGCATGGTTTGATCGGGTCAACGGGTTGAATGAAGGGATTTATCCTTTCTCAATTAGCGCGGAATCAATCAAATAGGAACGAAAAATGACGCACCGAAGGTGCTACCGTCGGCCACGGGCGGTAATACTGTCACCCTGTATATAGGCCGGAAAAAGACATATTTACGAATGATTTCAATGTGATATAATGTTGATGTGTTTTCGGGGAAGAGAGGCGTAGGGCTTCTTTTGACTCGGAGCACCTCGGCAACACGGCGGGTGCCTGCCCGCGAATGCGGTTTCGGCCCGCCCCTGGCAAGGAGGTCCAGCCATGACCGTCACCACGTTGCTCATCGTATCCGGCACCATCATCGCGATCTTTGTGGGGTTCACCGTCGCCGCACCGACGTTCCTCAACTTTCCCCACTTCGCCCAACGGTTCCGTTTGGACTGCCCGAACTATCACACGGGCGCTTTGGTCAATCTCAGCGCCATGGCCGCGGCACTGACGGCAGCTTATGGCAAGCCCTGGCTGAAGGTGCAACGCTGCAACCTGCTGCGCCCTGGCGAGAAATGCCACGACGAAGGCTGTCTGAAGCAGATGGTGGTCTGATTACCGCTGAGTGATCGCTCCCGGCCGGCGAGTGAGTGTACCAGCCGGGCGGGGTGTTCAACTTTCGCTGAGGGCCACCACGCCTGCGCCGGCCAGATCGGTGATCTGGTCTTCGTCGAGGTCCAGCCACTCGCGCAGCACGCGGCGGGTGTCGGCTCCGTAACGGGGTGCTGGCCGGTACAGGGGGGAGCGGCCGGAGAGGGCGATCGGGGTGCGCAGGTGGGTCAGAGGCGGTCCAGCGGAGGATTTGACGGTGACCAGGGCCGCGCGCTGACCCAGGGACTCATGCTCACAAAGTTCGCGGATGCTCAACATGGGCGCGGCCGACACACCGTGGGCATTCAGGGTATCGAGGGCCGTCTCGCGGTCCCGTTCCGCGCACCACCGGGCCAGGTGCCGCTCGATTTCCTCTTCCCGCGCCTTGCGGCCGGCCAGCGCTTCCAGCGCGGAGTCCTCCAGCCATTCGCGCCAGCCCGCCGCCCGGCACAAACCGGCCCACTCGGCCGAGTCGCACACACTGAGGGCGATCCAGGCGTCGTCGCCCCGGCAGCGGAAAACTCCGTGAGGCGCCATGGCGGGATGGCGGTTGCCCCTACGGGCCGGTGGTGTGGAATCGAGCGCGTATAGGCCGATCTTTTCGCCGATTTGCCGGAGGCCGCATTCGGCTTGGGAAAGATCGATGTGGCAGCCGCGTCCCGTGCGGCGTTGGCGATGGATCGCCGCCAGGAGCGCCACCAAGCCGTTGAGCGCACCGATGGGGTCGGTCAAGGCCTCGGCGTGCTTGAGGGGCGCACCCTCCCGCGCACCCATCAACGAGGCCCAGCCCGTCTCGCCCTCCAGGGTGGGACCCAGAGTGCGCCATTGTTCCAGAGGTGCGCCACGCCCGAATCCGGAGAGCGAGAGTGCCACGAGGCCCGGGTTTTCCGAAGCCAGCGTATCGTAGCCGCAGCCCCAACCCTCCAGCACGCCGGGGCGGAAATTTTCCACCAGCACGTCGCAATTGCGGGCCAGTTCGCGCAACAGCGCCCGGCCGGTCTCCGTGGCGAGATTCAAGGCCAGGCTCCTCTTGCCCCGGTGGTGGGTATCGGTATGGAGGTGCTGAAGGCGCTCCGTCCCAAGGCCGGCGCCAGGCAGGCCTGTCTTGCGTTTTGGAATCGGAAGCACGAGCGGCGACCGGTTCCACTCCACAAGGGTTACCTCGGCCCCCTGTTCGGCCAGGATGCGTCCCACCATGGGGCCCACCCATACGGCGGTGAGCTCCAATACCCGCAGGCCCGCCAGGGGCTGTGCATTTTTATTCCGGGGCAAGAGCATGGGCGCGCGTTCGGGAACCGCCGGTGCGTCGGTCAGCCGAAAGGGCACGCCAGGCAGGGCGATCCCGGAAGCCGGACTCGGCTCGTCCGAAGCCCGCGTGATCCAGAATTCCCGCGCAACGTAATGCGGGTCGGCCAGCACCTCGGGCAGGCCGCGTACCCGCCCGAAAGGCAATTGGAGGGTCTGCGCCGCCCGCACGGCGTCATCCTTCGTTTGGCCGGCGAGCCATGCGCCCAAGCGCCGATCGAAGGCGTCAGGGTGCGTCATTCGGCCTTCCGCCGTGGAAAAGCGGGGATCGGACGCGAATCCGGGGTCCTGGGTCAGGGCCGCGAGCAGCTCCGGGGGCGTGCTGCCGATCATGGCTGCCACGACCCAGCCCGACTTGCAGGGCAGGATGGTATTGGGATGGGCCAAATGGTGCCGGTTTCCTTGCCGGGTGGTCTCGATGCCGGCGTTGCACCAGAGTTCGATGGCCAACTGGTGGAGCGTGGACAGCCCATCCACGGTGGCGTGCTCCACCCGTGTGATGGGCTCCTCCCCGCCGGCGCCATCCGCACTGCCTCGATCCACAAGCGCCAACAATGCCCCCACGCAGGCGTAAAGCCCCCCCACATAGGCCGCCTGATTGCCGGGGAAGTAATAGGGTTGACCCTTGGCCTCACCATTGAGCGCGAGTTGGCCGGAGAGGGCATAACGGGTCAGTTCGGTGGCCCAGGTATTGGCCATGGCACCCGCCTGGCCAAAGTCGGTGACCGATACGTCAATGGGTGCCGGCTCGCTACTTGGCCCGCGGCTTCGCTCAATATTTTGCAGGATGCGCTCCCACCCGGTCGCTTCCCGCTCGGAGGGAAGGAGATCCTCCACCACCAGACCGCACTCCGCGATCAAGTCTTCCGCGCGGCGTCTGTTCCCGGAGGCGAAAGGATCGAATCCGCCGGCCTCCTTATCCCCGTGGAGGTAAGCCTCCAGCGCTGCACGCTCCCCCTGGGACAGCTCCGCGAGCCACGGTTCCGCCGGACGCAGAGGGCCACTGTCTGCTGAACCGGTCTCACACCGCGTGACCCGCGCACCCAACTCGGCCAGCAGCTTGGCGCAGAAACCAGCGGCAACCGTGCGGGAGAAATCGGCCACGCGCACCCCGGCCAACAGGGTGCGCGGCGAGCACCGCTCCGATACCGGTTTCTGGTTTGCCTTTTCCACAGTGGGGTTCATCATGGCGTATTCCCCCGACAACGGTTGTGTTCCGGCATGGGCTTGGCTATACCTTGATTGGGTTGATTACCGGGGCGCGGGGCACCTATCGTTTCCACCGAGTACGGGATTTCCACTCCGGTGACAAGACAGCAGCCAATGGCGGAGCAGGGAATGCTTGACGGGGCAACCGGCATCGGCCGGCATGAATCAGGCGATCGGCCCAAGTTGCGGCGGCGTCATCACTGGGCGATCCTGGCCGTGATCGCCGTCCTGCTTTTCGCCACCACCGGCTGCCTCGACGACGCCGCCAACAAGGACTTCAAATTCAACAATCCTGTTGACCCTACCCCCACTAACAGCGATGCCGAAGGGGAACTCAAGATCGCATTTGTGTCTACAAACGATGAAGTAGTGGTGATCGTCAATCAAAGTGATTCCACGATCAACATGGATGGATGGACGCTGAAAGCGCAGGACTCAGGTGATGTTTATACGTTTGTGGATTTTTCCCTGTTAGCTGGCCGTTTCGTAAGGATTCACTCCGGTGATGGATCGGACGATGCCAACGATTTGTACTGGACAGGATCGGACCATTGGACAAGCACCATCGATACGGCTGAGTTGGATGACGATGAGGGTACTAATATCGACGCTTGTTCATTCGCCTCATCATCCAGCCTAACCTGCTGATAAATAGGCACTTCAGAGTATTTTTTTATGCCGCATTTACTTCCCGCAATACCGTAACGGCGAAATATCGCGAATTAGGAGCACCCCATGCCCGACGCACTGAACAAAGTGAGCGCCCATATTACCCAGCCCAAGTCCCAGGGCGCGTCCCAGGCGATGTTGTACGCCACGGGGATGACGGAGGAGGATCTGAACAAGGCCGAGGTGGGCATCGCGTCGGTCTGGTACGAGGGAAATCCGTGCAACATGCACTTGCGCGATTTGGGAGACAAGGTGAAGGAGGGCGTGCGCGCCGCCGGGCTGGTGGGCATGCAGTTCAACACCGTCGGCGTGAGTGACGGCATTTCCATGGGCACCTCGGGCATGAGCTATTCGCTGCAATCGCGGGACCTGATCGCCGATACGGTGGAGACGGTGATGGGTGCCCAATGGTACGACGCCAATATCTGCATCCCCGGCTGCGACAAGAACATGCCCGGCGTGATGATGGCCATGGGGCGCCACAATCGACCCTCGCTGATGATCTATGGCGGCACGATCCGCGCCGGAAGGGGCAAGAACGGGGAAAAACTGGACGTCATATCGGCCTTCCAGAGCTATGGCCAGTTTCTCGCCGGCACCATCGACGAGGCCCAGCGCCAGGATGTGGTGCGCAACAGCATCCCCGGACCGGGCGCCTGCGGCGGGATGTACACGGCCAACACCATGGCATCGGCGATCGAGGCCATGGGCATGTCGCTGCCCTACTCCTCGTCCATTCCCGCGACCGACCCGGCCAAGATGGAGGAATGCATGGAAGCGGGGCAGGCCATCCGCAACCTGCTGGAGCGGGATATCAAGCCCCGCGACATCATGACTCGTCAGGCGTTCGAGAACGCGATGGTGACGGTGATCGTGCTCGGGGGTTCCACCAATGCGGTTTTGCACCTGATCGCCATCGCGCGTTCGGTAGGAGTGGCGCTCACCATCGACGATTTCCAGACCGTGAGCGACCGCACGCCCTATCTGGCCCATCTGAAGCCCAGCGGCCAGTACGTGATGGAAGACCTGCACGCGGTGGGGGGCACGCCCGCGGTGCTGAAGATGCTGCTGGAAAAAGGCGCCATCGACGGCGGCTGCATGACGGTCACCGGCAAAACCATGGCCGAAAACCTGAAAGATCTTCCGGGGTTGCAACCGGGTCAGCAGGTCATGGCCGATTGGGACAAGCCGGTCAAGGCTTCCGGCCACATCCGCATCCTGCGCGGTAACTTAGCCCCGGATGGGGCAGTGGCCAAGATTACCGGCAAAGAAGGTTTGCAATTCAGCGGGCCGGCCAACGTCTTCGACTGCGAGGAAGACATGCTCGCCGCCCTGGAACAGAAGCGGATCGGCAAGGGCGACGTGATCGTCATCCGCTACGAGGGTCCCAAGGGCGGGCCCGGCATGCCCGAAATGCTCACGCCCACCTCGGCCCTCTCGGGTGCGGGCATGGGTGCCGACGTGGCGCTGATCACCGATGGGCGCTTCTCGGGAGGGTCCCACGGATTCATCGTGGGCCACGTCACCCCGGAAGCACAGGAAGGGGGCCCCATCGCCCTGGTGCGCAATGGCGACGTGGTCACCATCGACGCCGAGAAAAACAGCCTGACCCTGGGCGTCAGCGATTCGGAAATGAGCCAGCGACGGGCCGCCTGGAGCCAGCCCCCTTACAAGGTGCAGCGGGGCACCCTGTATAAGTATATCAAGAATGTGAAATCCGCCTCGGAGGGCTGCGTCACGGATGAATAGGCGGATCAGCCCCTATGGCTCCGGTGCCCGTGAGGACAATGCGGAGCATTCGGAGCATCACGCCACAGACGACGGCCTTGGATTTACACCCCAACCCACGACATGATTACCCATGGATGGGTATAGCCCAATGATCCGCCGCCTCGAAATTGCAATGGGTACGACGCGGGGCACGACACCTGTTATGCGCCGGTGGCTGGACAGAAGGACTGGCTGCGCACCGGTGCTCGCCCTGGTGCTGCTCCTCTTTTTGCCGGGCGGGCTCTGGGCCGCCTCCGACCCAGACGAACTGGTCGTCATGCTGGAGGCGGCGCCCAAGACCCTGGACCCGGTCTACGCCACCGACGCCTACGGCGTGCGCATCGCCCAGCAGCTCATCTTCGAGCCCCTGGTGCAGCTGGGGGACGACCTGACCATCGTGCCCGCCCTGGCCGAGCGCTGGGAGCGCACCTCTCCCACGGGCTACCGGTTTTACCTGGCGCGGAAGGCCCGCTTCCACGACGGCAGCCCGGTGGAAGCCGCCGACGTGGTCTACACCCTGGAATCCCTGATGGACCCGGTGGTCGCATCGCCCTACGGCCCAGCGCTGCGGGACAAGATCGCAGCGGTGAGGGCCGTGGACGCGCACACGGTCGACTTTGAGCTCAAGGCCCCCTTCGCGGCGTTTTTGTCGGAGCTGACCATCCCCATCCGCTCCCGGCACGCGGGCAAGGATCGTCCTTTGCTGGGCAGCGGCCCCTTCCGCTTCGAGCGGCGGTCGCCCAACGAGATCGTGCTGGTGCGCAACCCGGACTTCCACCGGGGGCCCGCGGGCGTGGAGCGGATCGTCTTCAAGGTGGTGAAGGACGAGAACACCCGCGTGCTCAAGCTGCGCAAGGGCTCCATCGACCTGGCCATCAACGCCCTGCCCCTGGACAAGGTGGCCCAGTTCCGCCAAGGAAAGTTGGGGGAACGGTTCACCGTGCTGGAGGCGCCCGGGCTTTCGTATCAGTACCTGGGCTTCAATCTGCAAGACCCCATCCTGTCCAATCCCCTGGTGCGGCGGGCCATCGCTCATGCCATCGATGTGGATACCCTGATCACCCACCGCCAGAAGGGGCATTCCCAGCGGGCCACGGGGCTGCTGCCGCCGGGCAGCCCCTTCGAACTCTCCGGCGCCGAATCGCCCCCTTACGACCCGGCCCTGGCTGCGAGCCTGCTGGACGAGGCGGGATATGCGGCCATCAACGGCAGCCGCTTCAAGATTAGTTACAAGACCAGCACGGACCGCTCGGCGGTGATTCAGGCGCGGGTCATCCAGAACGACCTGCGCAAGGTGGGGATCGAGATGATTGTGCGCTCCTATGAATGGGGCACTTTCTACGAGGACATTCAAAAGGGGAATTTCCAGCTCTTCTCCCTGCGCTGGGTGGGCGTGAGCGATCCGGACTTCTACTACGAGCTGTTCCATTCCAGCCGCCACCCTCCCCACGGCCGCAACCGCGTGCGATACGCCAATCCCCGGTTGGACCGTCTGCTGGAAGAGGGCCGCACGGCCCTGGACGAAGGCCAACGGCGCCGCATCTATTACGAGGTGCAGCGCATCCTGGCCCGCGACCTCCCCTACATCAGCCTCTGGCACAACAACAACATCGCCGTGGTCTCCAAGGCGCTCACCGGATTTCGCCTGCACCCCACGGGGGGCTTTCATTACCTGCCGCGCGTACGCAAGACCGGCCCCTGAATTTGCCGCGCCTGGCGTCTGACCTTCCCGCCTCATGGAATATCTGCTCCGCCGCCTGCTCTGGACCCTTCCCGTGCTGCTGGGGGTGCTGACCCTGGTCTTTTTCCTGCTTCATCTGGTGCCGGGGGACCCGGTAGACGTCATGCTGGGGGAAAACGCCCTGCCCGCCGACCGCGCATTGATGCGGGCCGAGCTGGGGCTGGACCGGCCACTGGCAACCCAGTACGTGGATTTTTTGCGCCGCACCCTTTCCGGCGATCTGGGCACCTCCTTCGGCAGCCGGCGGCCCGTGACGCATGAAATCGCCGAGCGGCTGCCGGCGACGATGGAGCTCATGCTGGGGGCCATGGCCGTGGCCTTCGCCCTGGCTTTTCCCTTGGGCATCGTGGCCGCACTCCATCACGGCCGATGGCCCGACCACGTGGCGTCTTTTTTCGCCTTGCTGGGCGTGGCCATTCCCAATTTCTGGCTGGGCCCATTGCTGATCCTCCTCTTCGCCGTGCACCTGGACTGGCTGCCGGTCAACGAGCGCGGCGGGCTGGAGCACTTGGTGCTGCCCGCAATCACCCTGGGCACAGCCCTCGCGGCGCTGCTCTCGCGCATGACCCATACCTCCCTGGTAGAAGTGTTGGGGGAGGATTACATCCGCACCGCCCGCGCCAAGGGCGTCCCGGAGCGTACCGTTGTGGCGCGCCATGCCCTACGCAATGCGGCCATCCCCGTGGTCACCGTCGCCGGATTGCAGGTGGGAGCGCTGCTCAGCGGAGCGATCGTCACGGAGAGCATTTTCGATTGGCCGGGGTTGGGTTCCCTCTTGTTGGAAGGGATCTACGGCCGCAACTATCCTTTGGTGCAGGGCTGCGTGTTGGTCATTGCAATCACTTATATCGCCATCAACCTGGCAACGGACCTGGTCTACGGATGGCTGGACCCCCGCATACGGCAGGAATGAACGGCCGTGGCACCCAAGGCGCAAGACGCCTCTGGATTCTGCTGGCGTTGCTTGGTCTGGGATTTCTCGCTCCGGGGCTGCTGGCTCCCTGGATCGCGCCTCACGATCCGTTTGCCCTCGATCTGGCGCTCTCCCTGGCACCGCCGAGCGCCGCATATCCATTAGGGCACGACGAGCAGGGTGCCGGCATCTTCAGCCGGCTGATCTACGGCGCCCGCATATCCCTCATGGTGGGCTTGGCTGCCGTCACGGTCTCGGCGGTGATCGGGGTGCTTCTGGGTCTGGTGGCCGGTTATTTGGGGGGCTGGGTGGATTTATTCCTCATGCGGCTGGTAGATGTCTTCCTCGCATTTCCCGGACTGTTGCTGGCCATCGCCCTGGTGGCAGTGATGGGTCCGGGCCTGACCAATGTGATCATCGCCCTGTCCGCGTTGGGGTGGACCGCCTTCGCCCGGCTGGCGCGCGGTCAGGTGCTCGCCGTGCGGGCCGAGGAACACGTGCTGGCTGCTCAGGCCTTGGGGGCCGGCGCGTGGCGGGTCATGCTGCGCCACATCCTGCCCAATATCCTGGCGCCGTTGCTGGTGCAGGCCAGTTTTGCCATCGCGGCGGCCATTCTCGCCGAAGCCACCCTCAGTTTCCTGGGTCTGGGGGCGCCGCCAGGAACGCCCAGCTGGGGCGCCATGCTCTCGGACGGAAAGCACGTTTTGCTCGAAGCGCCCCACGTCTCCATCCCGCCGGGCGCGGCGATCATGGGCGTCGTGCTGGCCTTCAACATGCTGGGCGATACCCTGGGCGATCTGCTCGATCCCAAGCGCAAGCGATGATGCCCTTTCCATTGAATGTGAACCGTTTGCCCTATATGCGGGTTAATTATCGATGCGGCTTAACTATCGACGCGGCTTCATGATCGATGCGGTTTCGTGGACGACGACCGATACGGGTTACTTGCATGCAGAAGCAGGCGGCAGAGACTTCACTAATGGGCAACTAATGGGCAAGCCCTCCACCGCTGCGCCTGACCGCAAATGGCTTCCCGGTGCACCCGTCTCTTTGAACTTGTGATAGGGAACTTGTGATAGGATAGGGGCCGACCGCGGCCACCGAGAGCGTCCAGTCGCACGGAACGATTCCGGGGCACGGCCGAACCCGCAAAGGTTTTCAGGAACAAAATAAATCCGTCACATGACCGGCACAAAGACCGAATTTGGTGAGAAGCTTCTTACGGAGGAGGAGTTGCATCGGCTCGCCTTGGACATCATCCAGAAGATGCAGGCGGTCTACGATCCGGGCCGGGACCGGATTGTCACCCCGGACAATGTATTCCAGCCCGCCGTGAAAACCGGCCGGCAGGAATTGGAGGCCTTCCAACTGCGGCTGTTTCTACCCGGCTCCCGCATCGACGGGCTGGAAAATCTGGATCATTGCCTGGGAGAAATGGACCGTGGGCGGCGCATCGTCTTTCTACCCGAGCACCGGGGCAACCTGGACGTCCCGTCATTCAATGCCTTGCTCACCAGAGAGGACGCACGATACGCACCCATCTCCGATCGCCTGGTCTATGTCGCCGGGCGCAAGCTGAACGAATCCTCCGAATTCATCAAGATGTTCACCGAGAAGTATTCGCGCCTGGTGATCGCCACCAAGCGGGAATATCCCCCCAAGAAGACCGGCGAAACCGATAGCGAAAGAGAACACCGGGAGGCCTTCGAAAAAGAAGCCGGGCGCATCAATCGCGCCGCGTTCCGGGCCATGGAGCGCCTCAAGAAGGAAGGCTATATCTTCGTGCTGTTTCCCACTGGCGGACGGGTCCTTCCCGGCCAGGACAATCTCCCGGTCAAGGAGACGACCACCTATCTGCGCACCTTCGATACCGCCTACCCCATCAGCATGGAAGGTAACGCACTGCCCCCCAGCGAGCGCATGGAAGACGATCGCCCCGTCCAGCAGCGGGTCGTCTTTCGGGTCGGCAAGCCCCTCGATTGCAAGGATTACCTGGCCCAGCGGCAACAAGCCTTCCAGGCTTTGGCCGGCGGCGCCCAGGAAGTGGACGGCATCGACGCGGATCAGTTTACCGTCAACCACATCATGGAATTGCTGGCCTCCCTCCGCGAAACCGGCCGCTATCCGGAGTGACCTGCGCCGAAAAAGATCTCGCGCAAAGACGCCAAGGCGCCCAAGATCGGATGCGTAGCGATCAGGTTTTGCGTGAGCCAAAAACCCAAAACCACAATCTGCGTCCATCTGCGTTAATCTGCGGATAAACCAAAAGGAGAAGCCCTCATGGCCGAACAAGAACTGCGCATCGAAGTCAACAACAAGGTGGCCGTCATCACCCTCAACCGGCCCGACAAGCTCAACGCCTTCACCAACTCCATGTTGGAGCAGGGCACCGCGGCGCTGCGCGAGTTCGCCTCGAATCCCGACGTGGGTTGCGTGGTCATCACCGGCGAGGGCCGCGCTTTCTGCGCCGGGGGCGACGTGGGCGCCATGCAGCGCGGCGACGAGATCGCCGCTGCGGGGGCCGCCCTGGAAACCCAGATCGATAACCTGCGCGAAGGACATGAGTTCCCCTGGCTGCTGGCCAACATTTCCAAACCCACCATCGCCATGGTCAACGGCGTCGCCGCCGGCGGCGGGCTGGGGCTGGCCCTCTCCTGCGACCTGCGCATCGCCTCCGACAAGGCCGTCTTGGGCACGGCCTACGCCCGCGTGGGTTATGGCGGAGACTTCGGCACCACCTGGCAGCTCACCCGCCTGCTCGGCCCGGCCAAGGCCAAGGAACTCTTCTTCCTGCCCGACATGATCCCCGCCGACGAAGCCCTGCGCATCGGCATGGTCAACCGCGTCTACCCCGCCGACAAACTACGCGAGGAAACCATGGCCATCGCTGAGCGCATCGCCCACGGCCCCCTGGTCAGCTACCGCTACATGAAGGCCAACGTCAACCTGGCCACCACGGTAGACTTCCGCACCATGCTGGACCGCGAAGCCGAAACCCACCTACGCTGCGGCCAAACCGAAGACCACAAAGAAGGCGTAAACGCCTTCATGGAAAAACGGGAGGCGAAGTTCGTGGGGAGGTGAGGGGCAAGGATTGAATTCTTTGATGATCAATAGCCCCGTATCATAGATTCTGCCATCCGGCAGTACTCCGGGTCTATATCTATTCCTAAGTAGTGGCGCTGGAGGGATTTTGCGGCTTGGGCGGTGGTGCCGGAGCCGAGGAAGGGGTCGAGGACGGTGTCGCCGGGTTGGGTGAAGAGGCGGATGAACCATTGGGGCAGGGCTTGGGGGAAGGCGGCGGAGTGGTTGCGGTTGGCGCATTCGGTGGCCAGGTGCAGGACATTGGTGGGGTAGGCGCGGTCGCGGCCGACCCAGTTGGAGACGTTCTTGCCGAAACCGCTGGCCACGTGGGATTCGTCGCGGGCGCGGTCGGTTTCGCTCAGGTTGCGCAGGCGGCTTTTGGCCCAATCCCCCATGGGCACCATCACGGCCTCCTGATCCATATAGAAGTGCTTCTGCTTGTTGAACTGGAGGCAGCGCTCCCAGGCGTCGCGGAAGCGGTTGGGCCATTTGCCGGGGTAGCAGTTCTTCTTGTGCCAGCAGAATTCCTCGGTCCACAGCCAGCCCTGGGCGCGCAGGGCCAGGATCAACTCGATCACGTAGGTGTGGCGTTCGCCGGTGACTACTTTCTCCTTGATGTTGAGCACGAAAGTGCCCGTGGGCTTGAGCACGCGCAGGAATTGTTCCGCCTTGGGCAGGAACCACTCGACGTAGTCGTCGGGATGGATGCCGCCATAGGTGCGCTTGCGGCTGTCGGCGTAGGGGGGCGAGGTGAAGATCAGGTCTATGGAATCGTCCGCCACACCTCGCAGCACATGCTCGCAGTCTCCCTGAAGGATCGCGCCACCGGTTTCCGCTTGGCCCGCTTCGAGAGGTAGGTTTGTCTGGATGGATTTCACAGGCCCGAACCTCCATGTCCGGTCAATGGCGAGAGATCGGCCATGCTGAAGGCGATCCTCTGCTGACGGCACCTATGATGGCGCCAAGTTGGTATCGGCGCCATCGTGCCACCGGGCGCGGCAGGACACAAGGCGATAGCGATGAGATACCGCGACTAGGTGCCGCAACGCCCGCCTGCCCCCGGCTTGCGGATTGGGGCGGGGTGGGCCACAACATGGGGTGTGGACGGGACTGCCGGGTCGACAGCCCGCGCGAAACGAGGGCGGTCAGGACTGGATCGATGAACCAGGAGACGTGGGCATTGGGTGGATGGGCGCAGCGGCATTGGCAGCGTTGGGGGGGCCGGTTCGTCGCCGAGTATCCCCGCGTTGCGTTATGGATCGGGTTGTGCGTGCGCCGCCCTTTTTGGGTCGTGGTGTTCACTATTCGCGGCACCTGGCGCAACGACCTGATGTTCCAGGCGTCCGGGCTGGCGTTCTGGGCGCTGCTCTCCCTCATTCCCTTTCTGGCCCTGTTGTTCGCGGTGCTCAAGGCATTCGGGCTGCTGGAACTGGCACAGCCGTTCCTGCTGGAAACCCTGGCGGCAGGCCACCGGGGGCTGGTGGATATGATCACCCAGTACGTGGAGGCGGTGCAGACCGCGGCCTTGGGCGGTGCCGGTGTGATCAGCCTGTTCGTCGTGGGCTTCACCCTGCTGCAACGGCTGAAAAAATCCCT
>JACZRV010000016.1 GCA_022574555.1 SAR324 cluster bacterium | reverse complement strand
AAGGCGCTTGGGCGAAGCGCCGGCCCAGCAGGACGATGACGCCCCGATCCTGCCCGGAACGGATCACCCGGCCAGCGGCCTGCACCACCCGCTGCATGCCGGGGTAGATATAGGCGTGGGTGAATCCGGAGCCCAGGTGCTCCTCGTAGTAGGCGGCCAGCCGCTCGCGAGTCGGTTCCACCATGGGCAGCCCCGGTCCGATGACGATCACCCCCTGGGCCATGGTGCCGGGATAATCGACCCCTTCGGCGAAGATGCCGCCCTGTACCCCCAACAGCAGGTGCTCCGCGGTTGCATCCCGCAGCCGCTCCAGCAGGGCTTCCCGCTCGGGCTCGGCCATGCGGCTCTCCTGCCGGAGGACGATTTTGCCCCCGATCGTGCCGTCCGGGCCGAAGGTCATTTGCCCCCAGACGGCCTTCAGGAAGGCGAAGCTGGGAAAGAATACCAGCAGGTTTCCCGGCTGCCGCGCCGCTAAATCCACCACCAGACGGGCGATGGGCGCGTAGTTGGCTTGCCGCGCCTTGTAGCGGGTGTCCACCTGGGGGGCAACGATCACCCGCCGGTTCGCCGCTGGAAAAGGAGAAGGCAGGGTCAGATGGGGGGTGTCGGCGTCGAGCCCGAAAAGCCCTCTGTAATATTCCGCGGGCTCCAGGGTGGCGCTCATGGCCACCACGGAATGAAATCGGCGCCACATGTCCCTGATGCGGGGTGCGGGATCGAGGCAGACCGTCTGCAGCCCGGTCTCCGCGCCTTCAGCCCGGTAGAAGTAGGTGGTGTCCTCCTTCTCCCGAGCCAGCAGATCGAGAAAGAACACGATCTGCCTGGCGAATCGGGGGAAGGGTTCGTCGGGCGGCCGCCCCGGGGCGCCCTGTCCGCCCGTCATGCCTTCGAGCATGTGCTCATGCAGCAGCGCCTCCCATTCCGCCCCGCATGCCAGCAGTTCTTCCCGCAGGGGCACCAGCTCCCACTCCGCGGGCTCGCCCGCTGGACGATCTTCCCGATGGCGCAGAAGGAGCGACTGCAACCCAAGTGCGGCCTCGAGGATGCGGCGGTCGAGAGGATGGGCCCGATTCTCGTGGTTCTGAATCAGTTCACCCAGTTGCCGCTCGCCGAGCAGGGGAGAATAGGCGCCCCGCACACGATCGGCCAGGTTGTGGGCCTCGTCCACGATGAGCAACGCCCGGCGCGCGGAGCCCTCGTTCACCAGTCGGCGCAACCGTACCCGGGGATCGAACACGTAGTTGTAGTCGCAGATCACCGCGTCCGCTTGGCCGGCATAGTCCAGGGAAAGCTCGAAGGGACATACCTCGTGCGACTTGCCGACATCGAAAAACACCTCGGAGCCCACCACGCGCCGCTCGGCCAATTCCTCCAGCACGCGCCCCTGGGCCATCTTCGAGTAGTAGTCGCGCGCATAGGCGCAGTGGGCAGGATGGCAGACGACCCTGTCGTTGGCGCAGAGCTTCTCCCTGGCGCGCACGGCGGCTGCCCGGGGCGGATCGTCGCCACCCATGCGGCGCAACGTCTCCAAGGCGATGGCCTGCTGTGTGGTCTTGGCGGTGAGGAAGAAGACCGTACCGCCGTGCGCGAGGGCATGCTTCACCGCCGGGTAAAGTGCCGCCACGGTCTTACCGATTCCCGTGGGGGCCGAGATCAGCAGCGATTCTCCCGCCTCCAGGGCTTCTTCCACCGCTGCTACCATTTCGCCCTGGCCAGGGCGGCGCTGAGGAAACGGAAAGGTCAGGCCGGTGGCTTGCCGCTGCTTTTCGGCCGCCTCTTTCCTCCAGGCTTCCAGCCGGTGCAAATAGGCGTTCAGCCGCAGATCGAGCATCCGCCGCGCTGTGGACTCGTCGAATTCCAGATACAGCTCCTCACGTGCGCCATCGGTCAACCCCACGTAGACCAAACGGCCCAGGGGACGGAGGTCACGCTCCAGAAAGTAAAGCAATTGATAAAATACGAGTTGCAGGCGATGGGGATGTTCGGGATCGGCACCCGCGCGGCCGGCGGCTGCCCGGGGTGCGAACGACGACTTGATCTCCTCCACCACTGGAGCATCTCCCCGCTCCAGGACACCGTCGACCCGCCCGCGCACGGTGACGGCGTAACCGCGCATCGGGAAGGTGTGGGACAGCATCACCTCCGCTCGATAGTCCGGATCGTTCTCCCGAGCGCTGGTTTGAGTCTCCCGGTGCGCTTCGCTCCCCAAACGGGCCCTTTCAATGGCCTGGCCGCCCCCCATGAGGCTGCCGGCCACGGGCTCCTCGGCGACCAATTCACGCACGCCAACGGTGATGGCTTCCATATCACTCACCGGGAAATGGCTCCGCCTGACGGCCAAGGGCAGACCGCCTCGTGCTACTGGAAGTCGGACCGGTATATACCGCGGGAAAGCCCCGATTGGCCTTATACGGGCCGAAACACCCTAACGGGAAACCCGTCGAGCGAACCGGGCATCGTGGTGGAGAATAAACAAAGGAATCGTGGCCCTCGGTATGAGGACCCCGAGCGTGGCAGCGGCCGGACGGCGACACGGGGGATCAGCCGTCCTCCGTGGTGGAAGGAGGGGTTTCCGCAAAAGCCTCGGAGAGGTCGGCTCCATCGAAACGGGCGCCCGCCATATTGGCCCCGCTGAGGTTGGCGTTGTTGAATATGGCGCCGGTAAAATCGCTGCCCGAAAAATTGGCACCGCTCAAGTCGGCTGAGGTAAAATCGGCATCGACCAATTTGCAGTCCCTCAAGTTGGCCTGTTTCATCTTGGCGCCCGACATGTTGGCCTTGATCATTATTGAATTGGTCAGATCGGCGTTGTGCAGGAATACCTCGGAAAGATTGGCATTACGCAGGTCCACCCCTTTCAGACCCAGGCCCTTTTCGATGCGTTTCTTGACCAGGTCCTTGATTTTTTCGCCGGAGGTGCGGTCGGAAACGGATAAATCGGTCAGGCGCTGGTTGGTGGTGCGAAGCCGCTCAGCGAGCATTACGGCAAAGTTCTTGTACAGCTTGTATGCAAGGGCCAAATTGTTCTGCCGCAGAATAGCCTCTCGCAGGCTCAGCAGAACGGTATCGCCCTCGGTAGTAGCCCGGGCGGAGCGGGCCGACTGATCGATGGGGCCCATTTCTCCGAACAACGCGCCCGAATCCAGTGTGGCGAGCACTTCCTCTTGTTTTTGCCCGATGCTGCGACTGATGCGCACCCTACCCGAGATGACGATATACATCTTGTCGCCGCGGGTGCCTTCCTTGAAAACGATATCCCCATCGGCGTATACCTCGCGTTGGGTACTTTTGAGCAGGGCCAGGAGTTCTCCATCATTGAAATTCTGAAAAAAGATAACGCCTTCTTTCAGCTTGGAGAAGATTGCCTTTGTGAGTTGCATGGTCTCTCCCGCCGGCCCCCAATCCACTCACCGTGCCGGCTCAGGTATCGGAAGCTGAAAGAGCTGAGAATTCCCGCCGTCCAGACGACGGAACGGCTGACGCCCGCCACTATTACCGGGGCCGGTAATCTGAATGCAAAATGCTGACCTTGAAACGTATTGCTTCGCAGGTCCGATCTTCGGGCACGCTTTCCAATCCCGGCGAGTTCAATACGCTTAGAACGCTCCGGCCCAGCTGCTCTTAACGTCCCTCAAAAGGGTGATCAGCATCGACACTCTGACATATCGGCTGATACTGTTACACCTTTCCCTCTTACGGGAGACCCCACGGGAAGTCAATCCCGGCCGGTGCCGGCATGCCCTGATGGCGCGGTATCAGCCCCAGCGTTCGAGGGCGTATAGGATCACCGCCATCCGTATCCACAGCCCATTGCGGGCCTGGGCGAAGTAGACCGCTCGCGGGTCAGAGTCGACCTGGGGATCAATTTCCGTAACCCTGGGCAGGGGGTGCATGATGATCGCATTTTTGGACATGAGCTGAACGTTTTCAGGGGTCAGACGGTAAGAGTCCCGGGCCTCTTCGAATTCCGCCACGTCGAGAAAGCGCTCTTTCTGAATGCGGGTCATGTAGACGCAGTCCACCTCGGGAAGTACGGTGTTCAGGTCTGCTTCATCCCGCCACTCCAGCCCCTGCCGGTTCAGAAAGCCTTTGATGTCCTCGTGCATCTGGCAGACGGGCGGGGCCACGAAGGTGAGCTTTACCCCCTGAAATTTGGAGAGCAGGTAAGCCAGGCTCCGTACCGTTCGTCCATATCGCAGGTCGCCCACCATGGCAACGCGCAACCCCTCCAACCGGCCGAACTTTTGATGCAACGTAAACAGATCCAAGAGGGCCTGGGTGGGATGCTGCCCGGCCCCGTCGCCCGCGTTGAGGATGGGCACAGTTGATATCGCGGCCGCCCGTTTCGCGGCGCCGATCTCGTTATGACGCATCACGATGATATCGGTGTACCCGCACAGCACCCGAATCGTGTCCTCCAGCGATTCACCCTTGGCGAAAGAGGAGAATTCCCTGGCATTTTCCGTGGTAATGACGTTTCCGCCCAAACGATACATTGCGGATTCGAAGGAAAAACGGGTGCGTGTCGACGGCTCGTAGAACAAAGACGCCAGGGTGTAACCCTGCAACTCACTGGAGCGATTGTTGTGGGAGAAGGCCTCGGAGCGCCGAAACAGTTCGGCGATGAAATCAAGATCGAACTGCTGCGATTCGACGATGTGACGTGGTGAAGGCATCGAATTCATTATCTTGTGGGCCGGCTTTTCAAGGGAAGGCGGAAAATCACGGATACCCGGGCTCACGCCGAAGTTAACATTGGCCTCATTGCGCCGCGAGAGTTTACCATTCCCTGGGACAGGTTTCCTGCGGGTTGTGCTCAAGCTGGATGGTCATGTGGGCCAACCCGAACCTGGACTGCAATTCCGCGAGCAGAGGACGCAGGAAGGTATCGAAATTCACCTGCTCACCGACCACCAAATGGGCGGTCAACATGGCCTCGGTACTGCTCACGCCCCAGATGTGCAGATCGCAGATTTCCGAAACATGGGGATAGGACGCCAGATAACGGGTAACCGCCTGAGAATCCATCTCCTTGGGTACCGAATCCAGCAATATGTTCGCCGAATCATAAAGAATCCGCAGCCCACCGGCACCGATCAACACGGCGATCCCGATACTGATCAACGGGTCCACAGTGGTCCACCCGGTAAAGCGAATCACCAGGGCGGCACCGATGACGCCCACCGATCCGAGGAGATCGCCGAAAATATGCCACAGGGCCGAGCGGATATTCAGATTGCCGTGAGCGTGATGGCGCAGCGCAAATATTCCCACCAGATTAACGATCAGCCCTGCAATGGCCACTCCCAGCAGCACCCCGTCCGCCACCGGGCGAGGCTCCGCGATGCGTTCCACTGCTTCCTTGACGATCCAGCCCGCCAACACCACCAGCCCCAGGGCATTGATGAAGGCCGCCAGGATTTCTGCCCGCCGAAATCCGAACGTATGTTTATCGGAGACCTCCCGGCCGGAGAGCCAGAATGCAAAGTACGAGAGCGCAATGGCCAGGCTGTCCGTCAGCATATGGCCCGCGTCGGCGAGCAGGGCCAGGCTGCCGCTGATCACTCCGCCAACGGCCTCCACAACCATGAATACGGTGGTGATGAAGAATACCAGGGCCAACCGCCGCCGAGGTCCCGCCGCGTGCTCGCGCCTCTTGGCTATATGTTCTGCCGTGCCATCTGCCATGTTCGACTCGTTCGATCACGCCGGAAAAGCGTAAATGGCGGATTCCAGAATCAATCAAACGATTGTCTGGATCTAGGCTCCGCGCTAGGCATGGATTTCGAACCACACGCCATCGGGTGAAAGTACCATGCAGGTATCGGCGAAAACCTGTCAATCCAGTCTAATGCGGTTTTGCCGGGAAGTGTCCCAGCTTACCGCCAACCGTGTTATATGGATATAGTGATATTATGAAAGGCTAAGTTGGACCCTCCGAGCCCACAACGGCAGAACGAGCCGCCATGTCTCCTTCCATCGACAATGCCCATCTCAAGGAAGCGACCTTACGCCGGTACAACCAGATGGTCTACCGGGCTGCGGCGCTGACCTGGGTCATTACCCACGTCTTCGATTGGTTCCTGCTCACAATGAGCTTGGATGAACTGATCTCCAGCGCCTTTTCGCGCGTGGCGATCGTGGCCATATTGTGGGCCATGTCCCAGTGGGTTGTACGGCGTTGCTCCTGGCACCTCACAGGGATGATGTTCATGGTGATCAACTTCGGGAGCCTGTGGGGCGTTAGCACTTATCTGTGGATGCCTTCGGTGGGCGGGCTGGCCATGCATGCGATGATCTTGGCCCTGTCCACTCTGGCCAACATTCTCATTCTGGGCGTCGTGCGCTCCGGGCGGATCACCCTATTGGCCGGCATGGCCGTTGTGGGCGCCTGGTATCTATTCGTAGCACCCGAGCACGTGTATCCGGCCGAGGTTTCCTGGATTCTGCTCGGTTTTGTGCTCGGTTTCGCTACGTTGCTTTACTTCTCTATCGAGTCCATCACCGTTCAGATGTTCGAAATGGAATCCAGCCACCGCAACGCCCTGATGGCGGAAAAGAACAACCTCGAAGCCGTGATTCAGTCCATGGCCGACGCGGTCGTGCTGACCGATAAAGAGGGAATCATCACCCGCGCCAATTCGGCATTCCTGGCCATGACCGGACGCGAGGAAGCCGAGGTGCAGGGAATGGCCATGGGAGACTGCATCGCGCCCTCCCGGGCTCAAGACCGCGATGAAGATGAGCGGGAGGGCCTCCTGAAGCTGGACGATACGATTTTCGACCGCGAGGTCTCCGTCGGCTGCCAGGGTGCCGAGCCGGTGAAAGCCTTTATGTCGGGAGCGACAGTTCGCGATGCGGTGGGTGAAGCCGCAGGTCGAATTTACGTGCTGCGCGACGCGCGCACCAGCCCATTGGCCGCGCGGCTCAATTTGGCCGAGTTGAAGGCGCTCAAGGCCCAGATCAATCCTCATTTTCTGTTCAATACGATCAATACGATCTCCAGTCTGATCATGACCAATCCGGAAAAGGCGGAAACCGCGATCCAGCTATTGAGCATGCATTTCCGCAACGTCCTTTCCGTATCTGAGAAGGAATGGGTGACATTGGAGGAGGAACTGGACTTCCTCAAGGCATACTTGGAGATTCTCCAGTTCCGCCATGAGGATCAACTCGAAGTGGTCTACAGGGTAGACTCCGATTGCATGCCCATCCGGGTGCCTACGATGCTGCTTCAACCCTTGGCCGAAAACGCCATCCGTCACGGCTTCCGGGATAAGATGGACCGCTGGCGGATCGAACTGGACATAGACCGGTTGGATGGCTATTGCCGCATCCGGCTGACCGACAACGGGGCCGGCATGCCGCGATCCAAAATGGCAGCGATTTTCAACGGCGAGGGTCATGGGCTGAAAAATGTCAGCCAGCGCTTGCAGCTTTATTTTGGAGATGAAGGCCAAATCGCGGTGGACAGCGGTCCACAGCAGGGCACGACATTCACCATTCGATTTCCCCTCCATGGGGAGCATTCCCTACACATTGAGGTGCCCACCTAAATCTACGAATGGACGCGGCCCGGCTCCCTGTCGTTTTCTGCCTTCGATGCCAGATGAATCTTCGCGCTGACCAGTTGGTTTTGCCCGTCATCGTCAGCCAGGGGGCCAGCCGCGCCGCCATTTTGTCCACGGATGGAATTATTGTCAGTCTCTCAAAATATTCTTTCAATCTAACCCAACTTCCGCACTGGTTGGGCTGAGTTAGGCCATGGGCGGGGACATGGTGTTTTTTGAGTCACTACGAAGTGTGTTGTTTGAGCGGTCCTTGGGCGGCATAGTGGTGTCGTTGGGGAAAGAGGGCTCGGGGGATGGCGAGCCTGTCGTAGATTTCCCGGTGTTCGCCCTCGGGGGTGGTGTTGATCCTGAGGGCGTAGTGCTTGCCGCCGGCGTCGTTGAAGGCGGTGGTCACCCGCTGATGGGTGCTAACCCAACTTCCGCACCATTCCATGGAAATGGTGCGGAAGTTGGGCTAACGCCAAACCCGGCCCGGCACAACATGGGCCACGGAATCGGGATCGGCTAGGGTCGTTTGCGGCAAAAGGGTCATTTGTGGCGTAAGAAGTCCACGGCGGATCGACAGGTGTGAAATATTTTACGCGCTATTTTGTAAAGGCCCCAGCGGCGGATGCGGAGCAGCTGATCCTGCACCACTGCATTTTCTTCGATCAGCCGGGCGGCCTCTGCTCTGACGTTCTGTGTGTGCCGGTGCAGATTCTCCATGTCTTGCGAGAAGAGCAGGAGTGCCTCCAAGGTGGCGGGATCTATCCCGGCGAACAGCCGCGTGACCCGACGCAAATTCCAGACGGTGGAGGTTTCCGCCAGCATCGATCCGGCCGATTTGCGGTACCAAAACAACGGCTCGGGAACCACTTGAATGCGGAAACCCGCCAATGCCGCCTTGGCAAAAAATTCCCAGTCCTCGAAGCCCAGCCCACTGATCTCGGAAAATCCGCCGATTTTTTCAAACACGTCCTTGCGGATGAGGGCGTTGGCATCGCCATAGACGTTGTGAAAAAGTCCGGCAACGGTTCCTCCGCCCGGTGGTAGCCAGATCACGGCGTCCGGCTCGTTCTGGGCGGGGTCCCATTCGTCGCCGGAAAAAATCTCCGAGGCGCAGGTCAGAATATCCGCGCCGCTGTTCAGGGCGGCTCGGACGAATGTGGACAATTCCTCAGGCTTCGCCACGTTGTCGTCGTCCATGAACAAAATATATTCGCCCTTGGCATGACGCACTGCCGTATTTCGGGCGGCGCCCAGGTATCGGTTGGACTGGCGGATCAGGCGCCAATGCTTCGCCTCGAATTGCGGCGCCAGCCGGTCGAGTGTGGCGATCGCGGCCGGGTCGTCGCTGCCGTCATCGACGAGCACCACCTCGAACGGCGCGTAGTCCTGGCGCTCGATGGAACGGATGGCCCGTTGCAGCAGGAGGGGCCGATTGTGATGCACCAGGCAGATAGACACCAGGGGCTTGGAATCTTTGGAATCCGTGCCCGTGAGATCCTCGCCGGCAGGCCCGTTTGCGGTAGATTCCAGGAGGCAGCCGTGCCAATCGCGCCAGGTTTGCGCGGCGGAGAGCATCGACGGGGCGGGTCGCGCCGGTTTGATCCCATTGGCCATCGCCGATGCGATCAGGCCGGCCAACGCTTTCGCATTGGGCTCGAACAGAACGGATTCGCGGTCGTCCACATGGATCATCTCGGGGTTGCCCCCGGCACGGGCGGCCAGCACCGGGATGCCCAGCAGCAGACATCCGGCCAAGGCGGGGGAATGAGCGCTGTGGGTCGCGGGGAACACCGCCAATTTACCGGGCTGCTGCAGGTAGGCCATCACCTTCGCCAACGGTTCACCGCTGACGATGCGCCACGAGCCGCGCCATCCGGCCTCTCCGCTGACCCATTCCGCGGCTAAGTCCACGGGAGCACCGAGGCCTTCCATATGGAAAATCGTGACCGGAATATCCTGGAATTTCGATGATACTGATTTCGTCAATCCCTGATTCGTCGATCCCTGTTTCGTCGATGCCGGATTCGTGAGGGCCTTGAGAAAAATCGGCAAGCCATCTTTTCGCGTGATGGGAGCAGCGTAAACCAGTTCTTGCACCTCGGTCGTGGGTGATGTTTCCGGTGTCTCGGATTCGCCCTGGCCTTGCCCGGCGCCGTCACGGGGCAGGTCGAGGACATACGGGCTGCAATAGACCGACTTCGGCAGCCTCCATCCGTTCTCCAGCAGCCGCCAAAGCCCGAATTGATTGGCGCTGATCAAGGCATCGCAAAGCTCGATGCACATTCGTTCCATGTGGTCCGTGCAAAGATCTTGCATCCCGTCGTAAGGGTCCCCGGTTCCTTCCCGCAGCCATTCCCGCTGGCTGAACTGGGAAATCGCAAAATACATGTCGCCGCAGGCCAATCCTTGCCTTTTGGCAAGGAGCGCGTAATAGGTCAGCCCATCGAAATCCGGCGAATGGACGACGTCTACCGGATTTCGTTTGAGCCATTGATAAAGCCGGTACGCGTTGACGACCATGCGCGAGTAATAGGCGACCATTTCCTGGTCGTCGTCCGCCAGTACGGCCAGATTCGCGCCGATATTGCGGGCGAAGCTTTCCCAAGGGCTGACGAAACCGGCCGTGAAACGCTCGCCGCGTGGCAGCAGCACCACCGTCACGCGGTGTCCGCCGCCGGCCAGGGCGCGGGAGAGACCGGCCAGGAATGGACCCATGTCGCCTGTCGCCGGTTTTCCGGCGTTCTCGGATAGGACGATAGCGACATGCAACGGCCCCGACGCGCGGCCTTCCGGTGCTCCGGGTAGGGATGGATAGGGCGATTTCGGCTGGGCCCAGAAGGGTGGCGGGAATCGCGCCGTGCCGGATTTGCGGTCGTGTGACGTCATGGACGGGAAGTCTGCTGGTGAGATGGAACCGCATGAAACGCGGCGAGGCCGCCTGGGGCCGGGATCCGCGGATATCCCCATTCCCTATCTCGGCCGCGTCGATTCCGGCGGACGAATGATGCGCTATCCGGTTTTGGGGCGGCGGCCACGGATTTACCGCTTCACGGCACAGTCGCCGGATTCTCGCACACCTTGATCAAGAGCACGCGTGGCCTGTACGGCTGCGAGTATTACGGCGCCTCGTCGTGCTCCTCGTTGAGTGTTACGGCGCCTCGTCTTGCGCCTCCTTGGGAGGCGCAGGCTGGCGATCGGCCACGATCTCCTCGACGAAGGGCCGCAGCAGCTCCAGCAACTCGTGGCCCAAGGCGGTAAGCTCAAAGCCCCGCCCGCGACAGGTGTGGCATCGTCCGTCAGGGTTGATCTGGGCGATGCCCCACTCGGAAAACGCCGCCTGCCGCCCCGACCCCGCGCATTGCTGACAGACCTGCTTCAAGTCATTAATGACCATCGCCCGTCCTCTGTGGTTTCGTGTATGGGCTCCAGGCGTAAGCTCAGGGTATCACCTCCCGGTACAGGCTCGCGGTAAAGGCTCGATAATGCCGCGTCACTGTTCCTGTACGGGCAGCCTGTACGGGGAGCCTATGCGGGCAGCCATACGGGCAGCCTGTACGGGCAGCCATGGGATCATCGGCCCGTACTGCCGAACCCTCCCTCACCGCGTGGGGTCGTTTCCAGATGGTCGACCGCTTCCACCCGCACCGCCTCCCGCCGGCGGACGATAAGTTGGGCCACACGAGTGCCGATCAATGCGCGTGCTTGGGCCGTACCGCCGCCTTGGCCAAGGAAGCGGAGCACGACGCGAATGCGCCCGCGATAATCCGGGTCGATGATGCCCACGCCATTGGCCAACATGAAGTCCGTCTTGACAATACTTGAGCGGGCCGCGATTTCGCAATAATAGCCGGGCGGCAACTGCACCGAAATCCCGGTATCGAAGGCATAGACCCCCGGCCGCACCGTCTCGACCGCCATCGCCGTGAGGTCCAGTCCCGCATCGCTGGGATGGGCCCGAGCGGGCAACTCCATTTCCGGGTAGTGTCTTTTGATCTTCAGAACGGCTTCCATACGCTGCGATCCAGGCGGGTCAAAACATTTGAGAGGTGCGGGTAGAATCGGCAATCGGCTCGCCGTCATAAATTCAGAGCGACCACCGTGACCCCGTCGCCCCCTTCGCGGCCTTCCCCGGCACGGTAGGCGGCGACGTATGGATTGTCGATCAACTGGGTTCGTATACCGGTCTTCAGCCTCCCGCTGCCATGGCCGTGTATGAGCAGCACCGGGCTGACGTGTTTGAATACGCAGAAATCGAAAAATTGCTCGGTACGATCCAGGGCATCGGCCAACCGCAACCCGCGCAAGTCGAGGGTGTTCTCTTCGCCCATCATCACGATGGGCCCGGGCTGCGCCTCGCCTGGGGCCGCTGCCGAAGTACCGCGGTTTGCGTCGGCCGCGCCTCGGATTCCCGCCGGGTGGGAGCCGCCCCGGCGTGGCCTGCGAGGCGTGCGCTCCGGTGGGACGGCCGCCAATGCGCTCACCGAAACCTCGAAGACGAGCCCGCCCATCCGCAGCCGGGCTCTTTGTCCTTTATCCAGCAGCACCTCGAATACGGCCATCTGTTGCAACGAGGGCAGGTAGACCCCGTCTCCAGCCTGTATACGATCCCAGTCCAGCGGTGGCAAGGCGCGGGTGGCAGGCTCGGCTAGGGATGCCCGTACCTGGTTTTCCACCTGGGTCAGGTGCTGCTTGGCCCGGCTGGCATCGGCGAGATCCTGGGAGCCGTGCAGTCCTTTCATCACCGAGGCGATTTCCTTGCGGGCTGCCTTCAGTTCGGCACCGATACGCGATCTCTCCCGGCGGCGGAGCTCGCGTTCACGCCCGGTCACATCATCCTGCCGCAGCACCAGCTCCGCACGATCCTCGCTCACGGCCAGCTCTCGCCGATCCAGGTCGGCGGCGCGTTTCTGCGAGGCCGCCTCCTCACGATGCAATTGGTGCAGCAGGGCATCCGGCGCTTGGGCCGAGCTTTCTGCAAGGCACTCCGCAGCGCCGACCAGCTCCTCGGCCAACCCGTGGCGGCGGGCGATGGAAAAGGCATAACTCGATCCGGGCAGCCCCACCCGCAGCCGATAGGTGGGCCGGAACCTGTCAGGGTCGAACGTGACCGAGGCATTGACGAATCCGGGGCGTTCCGCCGCGAGCGACTTCAACTCACCGTAATGAGTGGTGACCAGACAAAGGGCACCGCGTGCCACCAGCGCTTCCAATACAGCCTGGGCCAAAGCCGCCCCCTGGTGCGGTTCGGTTCCGGTGAGAATCTCGTCGATAAGTACGATGGAATCCTTTCCCGCCCGCTCCAGCATGCGGGCCAGGTTTTGGATGCGCGCCGAAAACGTGGACAGGGAGAAGCTCAGATTCTGTTGATCGCCGATATCCGCTTCCACGTAGGCGAATCGGTCCACCCGAGACCCCGTGAGGGCGGGAACGGGCATCCCGTGGGCCACCAGCAGCACGCAGAGCCCCACCGTCTTGAGCAGTACGGTCTTGCCTCCTGTATTGGCTCCCGTCACGACCAGGCAGCGGATTTCCCCGCCTAGTTTCACGTCGTTGCGCACCACGTCGGCACCTTCCAGCAACATGAGCGGATGGGCCGCGCCCCGCAAATCGATCTGCGAGTCTTCGCCCACCTCGGGCAGAACGCCGTGATAATCCTTGGCCAGGCGGGCCTGCGCAGCGATCAGATCGATGCGTCCCAGCCACGTGCAGTTCTTGCGCAATGCCGCCGCCGCCTGGCCCACGGAAACAGACAAAGAATCGAGGATGTTCTCTATCTCCTTGGCATATCGGCGCTCTTCCACGACGAGACTATTGGTCTCATCCACCACCGATTCCGGCTCGACGAACAATGTGGCGCCGCTGGCGGATACGTCGTGGACGATGCCCTTGAGCTGACCGCGAAAGTCGGTCTTTAGAGGCAAGACGTACCGCGAACCCCGTACCGAATAGATCTTCTCCTGGAGCATGGGCGCCAGAACGCGGGAATGGAGCAGGCCATCCAGCATCCGGTGCACCCGGTCACGCCGCCGGGTTATCTTTTCCCGCAATTCCTCCAGATAGGGAAAGGCGCGCTCGTTGAGATCGCCGCCGGGCATGAGAGAAGCGGAAAGCTCATCGCAAAGCTCACCGAGATGATCGATGCGGCCCGCCAGCCGTCTCAGTAGATGGGCGTCGTCCGGCAAACGCAGCTTGCGGGCGGCCTCCACAGCCGCCTGTTGGGTCGCCAGCACACGCACCAGTTCCTCACCGGTCAAGCGCCCGTCCTTTTCGGCCCGATCCAGCAGATCGCCGATGTGGCGCACTCCCGCGAAATCCGGCGCACCGTATTCCGCTTCCAGCGCCATCATTTCCCCGACCCGCGCAAGGGACCGGTGCACCGTCTCGATGTCCGGCAGTGGAGCGAGCCCCTGGGCCTCCTGCCGGCCATATTCCGTCACCAGGCGCGACTCGAGCAGCGCCGTCACGCGCTCCCATTCCAGATTTTCCGGTGTGGTGGGTTCCTGCAATGCCGGCCTCATGGATTCACATCGCGTAAAGCCCGCGCAGATGTTTGACGCAAACCGATGTGGTGAGCGCACCCATACGGCGGATGACGATGGTTCGCGTGCGAGGCCAGGCCAGATGGCTGTCACCCGTAGGGTTCCAGGTATCCGGCAGGGCCAATACCGCGGGCGCATCGGACAGGGCTCGCGTCAGCCCGCGCAAATGGAGCAACAGGCGCTCGGCGACCTCGGGCTGGTTTTCGATCAGCACCAGATCGGCTCGGGGCAGATCGGCCACCAGCGGAGCGACCACCTGCAGGTAGTCGTCCAGGTTGCGTGCGTTTTGGGCGGCCAGAGCCTGGGCCAATCGCACCGAGACTTTTTCGTTCTCCTTTTTCGCCTCGGACTGTTCTGACCCGGACCGTTCTGACCCGGATCGTTCTGACCCGGATCGTTCTGCCAAGATGGCTTGATGTTGTTTGTCGGGCAGGGCATCGAGAGGCTGATAATCGTAAGGGATGATGACGGAAAGTTCCGGATTAAAATGGGGATATACCTCGTGACACGCCTCGGTGAGGGCTTTGCGGTTTTCCTCGTTCGACGCTGCGATCACGACGCGGTTGACCTGACCCCGGTTGAACCATTCGCGCTCGTGACGTTCCCGCACCACCCCGAGAGCATCCAGCAGCCGCCGCTCGTTGCGCCGCAACCAACCGTCGAGCACCTGCCATATCCACATGCGGGCAAGTTCTCTGCGGGCGATTTCGGATTTGGCGATTTCCTTCCGGTACTCCTCCCTGGCGGCTCGGGCCTCCGCGATCATATCACTCGCCCGGCCGGCCTGCCCCGCCAATTCTACCCTAAGGGCCGCGAGCCGCTCCCGCGCGGCGGCGGTCATCACCACCGCACCCCCGGCGGCGTATGCCCGTATCGGATCCAGATTGAGATTTTGCAGCGCATCCGCGTCAGTACACGACGACAAGTCGAACCATCGTTTCTTGGCGACGCCGGGCAGCGCCTGGAGCACGTGATGGCCTTCCTCGGTGTCGTAGCTCAGCACCAGCACCTCGTTGACCCCATCCGGGGGTGTTCCGTCCCAGGTGCGCACTGTGGGGCCGAGGATGAGTTCCAGATTTTCTCTCGCCGCCGTTTGGACTTTGGTCTCCTGCCCGAGCAGCAAGATTCGCCGCTCGGTGAAATCCAGCCCGGATTGCGCTTTATCGGCACGGCTGCTCACATTGTCCCGCTGCTTCCGGAACGCTTCGCGGCCTGTCTGGCTGTGGGCACGGAATTGGCCTGCATCGTTATCGTCATCGGCCGGGCTCAACTGCCGCCATTCCGTAAACCCATCCAAAAGCGCCAAATCAGGCGCCAATTCTTCTCCGATGCTCAGTCCCAGGTTTGGGTTGACTCGGGGCGTTCCTTCCAGGGTACCGGGAGCGACCTCCAACAGCAGGGCCTGCTCCTCGCCATCCGGCGCTTGATCAGGGGGCACCACGGATACTCGGCGGTAGCCGCGCGCACTCAGCAGCGCGGACATTACCCGGCTCAAGGTTTCATGGCCACCCGTGCAGAAAACCGGAAGGTCCGTCCGGTTCTCCGCATCCCGCAACCGGGCGGTGAGCGAGTCGATCGATTCGGTATGGGCGGCACCGGCACGAGCGACCAGACGACCCAACGCCGCAAAACCCGCAGAAATCTCCGAGAGCAGTCCCAGATCGATGATGTGGGTAAAACCGACCCCTCCGACGGTCACCGCCTGCACCCGGTCGATGGGCAGACCCGAAAACAGAAACACGCCCTCTGGGTCACGATACAATGCCAACGGCGTATTTGCGGGAACGCGAACGCCCTCCGCTCGGGCAACGCCTTTGATCCACTCCTCAGGCGACAGGAGCCGATCGCCTATTCGCACCGATTCGATTTGCGAGAAGCCCACCAGGGCGGCTAGGGGAAGCGCCGCCGGTTTAATTTCCTTGACCTGTCCTCGTTTACCGGACAATCTCACCGCCGAAAGATGATCGCTGACCCGGATTCGGGGGAATTGTTCGGGAAACGCGGTCAAGAGCAGTGAGGGATCGGTCAGAGAAAACCGTATGCCATTATCGAGGTGGAAGGTAACAGGCTGCCGGCCCTGGACAAGCTGTTTCAGACCATGCTCCAGGGTATGCAGGGTCAGCACGGCCTTCGGCTGCTTGGGAACGGAAAGCGCGTAAACCTTGCGGAGAAATTGCAGCCGGTTCTCCCAATCCGCCTGTGTGCCAGGGTCGGTAAGGATGATGTCAGGTGCCTCACGTTCCCACTGGGCCGGAAAATATTCCTGCTCCAGATACGCGATCTCGTCGGCGCTGGAGAAAATGGCCGCGGAGAAGGGCTCTTGTGGGAGCATAGCCCGCAGGTGGTGTAGCACGTTTTTCCACAGCGCCGAGTCTAATCCCAGCGCGACGATCTTCACCAGCATGAGGCCAACGCATTGCTAGACGTTTTACCCGGCGACGGGTAGAGTGGCCCGAGTTTTTCCGATCCGCGCACCTCGTGGGGCCGAAGCGAAAAGGCAAGATGACCGAGGACCAGCAAGACCCGAGCCCTTCTCCAGAAGATCAGGCCGATCAACCTGAAGCGGCAGCGGAAGAAGACGCTCAGCACCCCGATTCCGGGAACGGGGAGGAATCCCCATCCGAGGGCGTCACCGAGCTTGCCAAGCCGGTTGAAACCAAGAAGGGTGACTGCTCCGAAGAGGAATTGGGGCCTCTGCGGCCCATCTGCGCCAATGCCGATCAGAAGTACCACCAGGTGTTGTCCTATCTGAAGGAATTCAAGGAGGCGGAACGCGTTCTCCAGAGGTTTCAGGCGCGTGTAGGCAAGCTCACTCCTTTGGATGTGAACAAGGCAAAGAAGGATTTTCACCGGGCCAAGAAACTCTACATTGAAGCCGGGAATGAGATCAACGAGGGAATTAAGCAGGTGCATTCTCTGGCGGAGACTTTCCCGGAAGACCTCATCGTGCAAAACCTCTATAAGACCTACCTGGCCAAGTTGCTGGCCTCGCTGCAAACGCGCAATCAGGTGGAACCGTTCGTGGAACTGCTGGCCGCGGGCGGCTTCGACTTCGAGCGCAATGAGATCGTCCCTGACGAAAGAGAAGAGCAACGCGGGTTGACTGCGGAAAAGAAAAAAACCGAGTTGCTGGAGTCGACCGCACGCATGGTGAACATGCTTGAATCCCGCTACCTGAAACGCCAGTTGCAAAACCGGCTCCGGTTAGGAGAGAATCCCGTCAATATCCGCAAACGGCTCGTCGATCTGCTGGCACGGGACCAGGAAGACCTCCACACCTACATCTGGCTGGCCAAGATGTTGAACGACGAGTACGACAAAGACCGCAACCAAAACACACGGGTCGCGATGCGCGACGAGATCCTCACCATCTGCAAAAAAGCTTTTGCCCTCATCGACGACTTTCTCACCCTCCAAGGCATCCATGACCAAAACGACCGCGATCGGAGCCGCTCCAGCTACGTCCGCAGCATCACCGCCATCCGCAACCCACTGATGGGAACGGAAGGCTGACCCCACGCGGTCGTGGGTTGATTCGAATATTATGGCGTGCGGAGTTCCCGCTCCAGAAAGCGCGAGGATCAATATCCGACACCGATCTGCACAAAAACGTGCTCCGTACGCTCTGCGAAAAACAACTGAAAGTAATAGTCCTCCTCCCCTGCGATTTCGAAACCCGCCTTTATTTCCTCCCTATCTTCCCGCTCCAAGGCGTGAAAGAAATCGATTTCCACCAGCCCCTGGATGAAGTGATAGATTTGCCCCTTCAGCCCCAGTGCGGCGACCCGGTTGTCCAGGTAGATATTGATCTGAAATCCGCCCCAGTCGTCGAAGGGGAAAAGTTCGGTGGTCACGACGCCGAGGAAGGAGAAGGGGAGATTATTGATCCGTTCTTCACCCGCTTTGTCATCGGTGATCCGTGCCAGCCCACCCACGGCGATCGCGGTGTGTTCGATGTCGAACTGAAGCAGGCGGAGTTTCAGGCGCAGCACTGCGTGATCGAAATCATGTTCTTGGCCGGGCGTGGTGAGCAGGAAAACATCGCCGATGATCTGCAATGGGCCGGATTGGTAACCGTAGCGCACATTTTCCAGCGCCAGGTCGGGTTGGACCGGATCGAACAACTCGATGGTGGCGTGGGCCGTATTGTCGTTGAACTGGTCGAATGCGGTGGGATACTCGATCACGCCGGCACTGTTCACACTCGGTTCCAACTCAAACCCGCTTACGGTTCCCACCCCGGTGGCGAGTCCTATCAGCAATGAACCGCACCAGCACGCGAATCGCTTCATATTGTTGTCCTTTCCTTCCATGGAAAAATACGCGGCGCTCCTTGCCGCGCTAACCAGACACTTTCCCTTAAATTTTTCGCATTGTCGAAATTGGATTGGGCCGGCCTTTCAGGGCATGACCGCGGCGAAGGCGACCCGATAGGGCGGCCCGCCCGTTTCGGTGCATTCCAGCACGCGTCCCCCCGAGAAGATGCTGCGCATCTCCTCGGGCTGTACGATCCAATCGGTGTTGAGATGCGGCTTGACTTCAAGTTGCCGGGACGAAAATCCCTCGCTTAGAAACATGCCACCGGAGCGTAACATTTCAGGCGCGCGGGAAAAAAAACGCAAATCCGTAAATCCGAAGGCGCAGATCAGGCCGAAGACCTCCCGCGGCCACGCCAAAGCGGCGACATCGCCCACAACCCAGTGGAGGTTGGGCGTATCTCGCCAAAGCCCGCGGGCACGGCGGATGGCAACCTCGGAGAGGTCGACGGCGTAGATGGGATCGAATTGGCCTTGCGCGCCAGCGATGCCGCGGCCCAAGCCACAGGCCGCATCGAGCATCGCTCCGCCCGCCCAGAGATGACGCCACCGCTGAGCGAGCCAATGGGGCTCGGGCCGTTCATGCCGTCCCTCGGCTTCCCGATAGCGCCGGTTCCATTTGAGTTGATCGTCCCGCAGCGCCATCCCTGGCACCCTGGGTAGAGGTTTTTGTTCCCTGTTGGGACCAATTCCGGTAAGAGTGGTTCAGGAGGTGCGACCACCACCGCTGCCAATCGTTCCAAGCATTCGTCAAATGAGTATCATGGAAGATACGCCGGCTAATACCCCGAACTCGTTAAAGGCTGCCGCGATCGAAACGTCCCTCAGGCCTCTCACCCTACAGCACTACATCGGCCAGGTCGAGATCAAACGCAACCTGCAGGTATTCATCCAGGCAGCGCGCAATCGGGGCCAGGCGCTGGACCACGTCCTGCTCTGCGGTCCACCGGGATTGGGCAAGACCACTCTGGCCAATCTGCTCGCCCATGAAATGGGCGTCGGCCTGCGCAGCACATCGGGACCGGTGATGGAACGTCAAGGCGATCTGGCGGCGATCCTGACCAATTTGGAACCGGGAGAGATCCTCTTTATCGACGAGATTCACCGCATGAACCGTACGGTGGAGGAAGTGCTCTATTCGGCGATGGAGGATTACAAGCTCGACATCCTCATCGGGCAGGGACCCATGGCGCGCACGGTGAAGCTGGATCTGCCGGCGTTTACCCTCGTCGGCGCGACCACGCGAGCGGGATTGCTGTCCTCGCCGCTGCGGGAACGTTTCGGCATCCCCTGCCACCTGCAGTTCTACACCGCCGAGGAGATCCAGCAGATCATCATGCGCAGCAGCGAATTGCTCAACCTAAATGTCGAGCCGGAGGGAAGCATGGAATTGGCCCGGCGCTCGCGGGGCACGCCCCGGGTGGCCAATCGCCTTTTGCGCCGCATCCGCGATTTCGCCGAGCAGGGCGCACATGCCACGATCACCCTCGAAGTGGTCGTGGACAGCCTGGAAAGATTGGGGGTGGATCGCTACGGACTGGAATCGTTGCACCGCCAGTTGCTGCGCGTTATCGTGGAAAAATTCGAGGGTGGCCCAGTCGGGTTGAGCACATTGGCGGCGGCCCTTTCCGAAACCAAGGATACCATCGAGGAAGTGTTCGAGCCCTACCTGATCCAGGATGGATTTCTGCAACGCACGCCTCAGGGCCGCGTCGCCACATCCAAGGCGCTGGATCATCTGGGCTGCGATCCGGGGCCGGGCGCTCAGCTCGATATGCTTAACGAGTGAGCCGCAGTGGGGCTCACCAAAGGATCACGGGATATTATGGAGAGCATCGGGTTCGATCCGGATCTGCCGATCAGCGAGGTGCGGCGACGAGTGGAGGATATCAACCGGCCCGAGCACCGCGAGATGGTGGCCAAGCTGACGTGGCTGGACGGCACCGCCAAGGATCAATCCCTGCACTTCCTGTACGATCCCATGGCCGATCGGTTCGGGCACAGCATCGACAAAAGCTCGCTGCACACCGAAATCCTCAACAGTCTCTACAACGGTATCCCGGTGAAAATAACGCTGACACCGAGACGCTATCGGCATGAGAAGGGCTGATCCTTTACTCCTCTCGCCGGATCAGCCACCGGCCACGCCCAGCAGCATCCGCACCACGACGCCCTCCAACACCTGGATACCGACCAGCACCAGAATGGGCGATAAGTCCAGCCCGCCCAAGGCGGGGATCACCCGGCGAACCGGCCCCAGCACCGGTTCGGTAAGCCGGACAATAAAAACAGCGATGGCGTTGCTCGGGTCCGGGTTGACCCACGAAAGGATCACCCGCCCGATGATGAGCAGCGAGTAGACCTTGGTGGCCAACGTGAAAATATCAATGAATGCGTAAACCATAAGTAAATTCCTATTCCGAACTCGGCGCTGGAGCGATCCTGCGGATGGCCATTTTCACCACGCGCATCAGGAGGCCGCGCATCCCAGCCGATTCCAATTCCATCAGCCCCGCAGCGGCCACTTCGGCTTCCAGCTCTTTTTCCCGCAGCACCGCCGGGTGTTCTCCCCCTTCCCGCATGGTGCGGGCCGCGGACAGCAGAATGGCTGCCAGGAAGGGCAGTGCATCGGCGCGGGGCAGGCCCATCATGAGCGCACCGTCTGCCATCGCGTCGGCTACGGTGTATAGCACGGCCGGTGCGATCCCGGCCAGCCCGCGCACCACCTCGAATTGCTCTTCGCGCTGGAGCTCCAGCACGTGCTCCAGATGGACGAAAAGCCCACGAAATGCCGCCAGTTCCTCGCTGCTCACGAAAGGCGTGGCGTAGTAGGCCAGGGTAGCCCGTCCTCCGCCGGGTACGGCGGTGATCAGGCAGCGGATCAGCTTCCGCTCCTGCAAATGGGATTTCACGGCCTGCATCGGCAACGAGGGCCCGACCACGGCGATCACGTTGCGGTCCGATATTGCGAGGCGCATCGACGGCAAGAGCTGCTCCAGTTCGTCCGGCGGGGTGTCCACGAAGATCAGGTCACATTCGCCGAAAAGCGCTTCCAACGTGGGCAGCCGGTGCAGCTTTTGCGGTGGAGCGATGTCGTAATCCGTAGAATAAACGCGTGCCTCGGCGCAGGCCTGGGCACCCAACTCGGTCAAGACGCGGAACACCGCGTCGTTACCGGCGCCCCATCCGACAAAACCGATTGCCTTTGGTTCCCGTCGTGGGGCGGGTGGCAGGGCGCGGCTCACGGGCGGGCTCCGAATATGGCCGTGCCAACCCTAACGATCGTCGCCCCTTCCTCGATGGCCCACTCGTAATCGCGACTCATGCCCATGGAAAGCTCACTAAAATCCGCGCCGATACCATACTCTTTCGCCAGATTTTCGCGCAACTGGCGCATTTCGGCGAAATGGCGGCGCAATGCCTGTTCACCGTACTCGGGATCGGGGATTGTCATCAAGCCCACAATGCGCAATGACCGAAATTCTGCGGCCTCCTCGATCAGCTCGCGCAAAGCCGCCTCGTCCTGGATCCCCGCCTTGGCGGCTTCGCGGCTCCAATTGAGCTGGATCAGCCCCTCGACCGGCCTTCCAGCTTCCGCCGCGTGGCGTTCCAAGGCGCGGGCCAGCTTCGGAGAATCGACCGTCTGCACCGCACGAAAACGAGCCGCCGCGATCTTGGCTTTATTGGATTGGAGGCGGCCCACCATGTGCCAAACGGCCTCGGCGGGCAGGGCATCCATCTTGGCGATCGCCTCCTGGACGTAGTTTTCACCGAAAACTCGCTGACCCGCATCGAAGGCTTCGCGCACCGCTGCGGCGGGCTGGATCTTGGAAACCGCGACCAGGGTTACCTCCTCGGGCGATCGGCCCGCCCGCAGGGCCGCCTCGGCCATCCGGTCGCGCACCCGTGCCAGATTATCGGCGATGGGAGAGGTCATGACGCCCGCATTGAACAAGCAAGCATTGAACAAGCAAGCATTGAACAAGCAACAGGAAGCCCTTGGCCCCGCGGCCCGGATTCACGACGCACCCCGGTTTCAGCGGCCGCGGCCCCAGAGCCCCGCCTTTTCGCGCCGGGCGATGGCCTCCGCCTCGGAGAACGACGCTTCGTGCGGATTTCCCCCTTTGTCGAGCATGTGGAAGCTCCAGCCGTTGAGCACCAGCCAGATATTGATGTTTTCCTGGTCCTGCATCACCATGCCGATCATGCGGCCCGCCCGCGGCACCAAGTGGAATTGTACGGTGACGGGCTTGCCCCGCAGCTTGCGGTCCAATTCGTAGATCACCTTTTTCTTGAACCACTTGGCATAGGCCTTGTCCTGGGTTTGAGCGGATATCTCCGGGGAGACGTACTGGAACCACACCTTGATCTGCGCGTGTTCGTCATCCCGATTTTGCCGGGAGACGTAATAGGCCAGGCTCTGGTATGCGGGCCGGTAGGGGATGTGCACCCACACTGCGTCGGGCCTTTCCACTCGGGCCACCACGCCGACCAATTCGCCGACCTCTCCGTCCACGATCCAATTCAGGTATTCCTCCGTGCGCTTGGCCATGTCCCACTTGGGACGATGGTAATGGTAGCCGCCCGTCTTTTCGTCGAAGTGCCCTCCATATTCATCCAGATCGGCGGGATGGCCCATGACAGGGAAGCCCCAGCCCATGATGCCGGCAAAAGCGGCTATACTCAGCAGAGCGGCATAACGAGACACGCCCCGAGCCGGTACGGCGCCGCCCTCACTCCCCTTGGCGCGGTAGCGGCTCGCGGACCCGGTCTGAGGTGCGGCGAATAACATCATGGGCAGGATTGTATGTGTGGGGTGCGCGCCGTATCTGGGCGCGCATCGGGCTATCGTGCGCCGCCGGCGGTTTTATCTTCCGCCCAACCGAACGATTCTCTCTTCCGCCCATCCGGGCGGTTGCCTCAACGCACAACGACGTTCAAGGTGACGCGGTTGGCGCTGACATTCTGAATTTCCAGCCGGAATTTTTCGAATTCGGTCTCGTAGAGCGCCTCGGCGAGTTTGTCTGTATTGCCCCGGGACAGCACTTCCAGCAGGGCCACGCCATCGGAATAGGAACGCTGGCTGACCTGTTTCACGCCCCGGACGGTATTGCCCAGGGCCCGGCGGAACGCCAATAGATCACCGAAGGAGATGTTTTCCACGAGCACCTCGATGCGCGTACCCTCGTTGCGTTCCTTGACCCAGAGATAGGTCACCTGCTCCATCATCTTGGGCGTCATGGTTGCGGCGGCGCTTTTCAAGGCCTTCAGGCCCGCCGTCTTCGCGTCGAGATCCACATGCGGATCGGAGATCACCGATTCGGAAGCCAGCACCTGACCGTTGTCCACCCGCACCACGTCGAGGCTGAGATTGGCCTGGACGCTGTAGAACCGGCTGATCTTGCCCTTGAGCTTCGTGTTGGCCCGGCCCAGTATCACGATTTCCGCCTCGGCTGCGCGGGCGATATCGACTGCCGAATCGCGCCGGATATACCCGCCGGTCACCGCGGCTTTCAGCAGATCGCCCCCCATGATGGCGCGTGCATCGATGAACTTGAATCCTTGCTTGAGCAGGATTTTGCGGATTTCCTTGTCCGCCACGTGAAGAGATGCGGTGGATGACGATGCGGAATTCTCGCCCAAGGGGTCGTTCTCTTCCGTCAGCACCACCACGACGCGGGGTTTGCCCACCCGCTGGTAGATCAATTCCAGGGACGCATTCATGTCCGAAACGAACGCCGCCCGTTCCACCAGCGCCTGAATCACGATTTTGTACAGGTTGCCCTCCGGTCCTTCGGCCATCACGTCATACTGCCGGATAAAGCCCTGGCTGCGGGTCAGCATGTCGTCGCGTACCAGTTCCCAGTTGCGCACCTCGGTTTCGGCGGTTACGAATATGCCGCTGGCCTGCTCCACGGCATCGCGAAATGCGGCTTCCAGGGCTTCTTCCCGCGACCGGCCGGCGTCGTCCGAGTAATAGCTGCCCAGACCGATGGCCTGATCGATCTGGACCATATCCTGCCCCCGTGCGGAATGGGGCCATGCCGTCCAGGCTGTCAGCACCACCACGATGGCCAATATTTCAGGTCCCCGCCAAACCTTCGGAAAGTTCGCTGCCATCACGAATTGTCCTCCTGTAAGGGTCTCAACCCATTAGTCTTGTCCCTATCCGTCGTTCGACCCATCTTATTATTTTTCGGCGTAAAGAGATACTCCGCTCCACAAAGCCGAAGGGTTCCAATTCCCCGCCTTGTCCTGAGCGGAGTCGAAGGGAGAAACCCCACCGCCTAACTGTGGTGAGCTGACTCGCGGGAGCGGGCAGTCTGCGATTCGCGGAATAGTCGAGCGGATTCAGAAGACCGGCCGCTCCTGGTAGGTGCCCCAGATGTCCCTCAGGGCCTCGACGATGTCACCCATGGTGGCCTGGGCCTTCACCAGTTCGATGGTGAGCGGCATGACGTTTTTGCTATCGTCCCGGGCCACGTCGCGCAGCCGCTGGAGCAGGGCCTGCACACGGGTGTTGTCCCGATCGCGGCGGATGCGTTGCAGGTTTTCGATCTGGCGCCGTTCGGTGGATTCGTCGTGGGGGTGCAGCTCGATGGCGGGCATTTCCTCTTCAACGTATTTGTTGACCCCGATCACCGGTTTTTCCCCGCTGGCCTTGCGCAAGGCGGTCTCGTAGGCGGTCTCAGCGATCTGAGCCTGGAACCAGCCGTCCTCGATCAGCTTTATGGCTCCGCCCAATTCGTCCACCTGGTCCAGGATGCGAAAAATTTCCTTCTCGAAGCGAGTGGTCAGGTTTTCCAGGAAATAAGAGCCCCCCAGGGGATCGATCACGTTGGTCACGTTGGTTTCGTCGGCGATCACCTGTTGGGTACGCAGGGCCAGCTTCATCGCTTCTTCGGTGGGGATGGCGAAGGCCTCGTCCATGCCGTTGGTGTGCAGACTCTGTGCGCCACCCAGTACCGCCGCCAGGGCCTGCAGCGTCGTGCGGATGATGTTCACCTTGAACTGGGGCTTGGTCAGGGTCGCCGCGGCGGTCTGGCAGTGGAAGCGCAGGCGCATCGATTCCGCCTTCCTGGCGCCGAAGCGGTGCTTCATGAGCTTGGCGTATACCCGGCGCGCGGCGCGGAACTTGGCAATCTCCTCGAAGAAATCGGCCTGAGAGACGAAATAGAACGCCAACCGCGGCGCGAACTCGTCCACGTCCATGCCGGTTGCGATCACGTCCTCGATGTAGGCCACCGCATTGGCCAGGGTGAAGGCCACCTCCTGCAACGGCGAGGCTCCGGCTTCGGAGATGTGGTAGCCGGAAATGTTGATCGGGTTGAAGCGCTTCATGTCACGGGTGCAGTAGGTGATGCAGTCGCGTACCAGCCGCACCGAAGGGCGAACGGGGTAGATCCATTCCTTTTGCGCCATATATTCTTTCAGGATGTCCGCCTGGATCGTGCCGGACATTTTGTTCAGATCGCGGCCCCGCCGCTGCCCCAAGGCGGCATACATGGCCAGAAGTATCCACGCCGTTGGGTTGATGGTCATGGAGACGGAGATCTGCTCCAGGTCGATGCCCTCGTAGAGCGCCTCCATGTCTTCCAGGGTATCGACCGCCACTCCCTCGCGCCCCACTTCGCCCAGGCTGCGAGGGTTATCGGAGTCGTAGCCCATCAGGGTGGGCATATCAAAATCCGTGGATAGTCCCGTCTGGCCCTGCGACAAGAGGTACTTGAAGCGTTTGTTGGTATCGGCACCCAGCCCGAACCCGGCTATCTGGCGCATGGTCCAGGGCCGTCCGCGATACATGGTGGGGTAGGGACCCCGGGTAAACGGATACTGGCCGGGCAGACCGATGTCCTCCAGGGGGGTCTCCGCTGCGTCGAGAGCGGTGTAGACTCGCTTTACGTCGAAGTCGCCGATGGTGCGGAACTGCGCCTTGCGCTCCTTTTGGCGCGCGAGAAAATCGGCCAGCTCGTTTTGCTCCCAGTCCGCGATCTGACGCTCCAGATCATCCAGGGCCATTGCCGGTTGTGCTCGCTTGGGCTCGATCATGGCTCAGTTCTCCGTTTGCAGTCCGGCGATCAGTTCCTGCGCCGCACCGTGGGGATCGATCTCCCGGGCCATCACACGCTCGACCAGGGCCGAAACCCGCCCGTCCCGATGCTTTGCAAATTCGCCGCGCAGAAATGCCTCGGCGGTTTGCAGCACGCGCGTCTCGGCAATGCTCCGGCGGCGCTGCACGATCTCGCCCGTGGTTTCCAGGCTTTCCCGGTGACGGTCGATGGTTTCCAGCAATTCCTGCACGCCCTGCGCCTCCTCGGAACTGGTGGCCAGCACTGGGATGGGCCAGGCCCGTTTTCTATTCAGGTCCACGTCGAGGGTGAGCATGGAGCGCAGTTCCTTGATGGTCTTGGCCGCGTCGGAGCGATCGCATTTGCTGACCACGTGTACGTCGGCGATTTCCAGCAGGCCCGCCTTGATGGCCTGGATATCGTCACCCAGGCCCGGCGCCGAAACGACGATGATGGTATGGGCCGCGCGCACGACATCCACCTCGTCCTGCCCCACACCCACGGTTTCGATGAACACCATATCGAACCCGGCGGCGTCGAGCAGATCTACCGCGTCGTGGGTCGCCCGGGCCAGCCCGCCCAGGGCTCCCCGGGTGGCCATGCTGCGGATGAAGACATCCGGATCCCCGCTTAACTGGTTCATGCGGATACGATCTCCCAGGATCGATCCCCCGGAATAGGGGCTGGAAGGGTCGACGGCGACCACGGCCACGGTACGGCCCGTTTTGCGCGCCGCCACGGTGAGCATATCCAACAGGGTCGACTTGCCGCTGCCCGCGACCCCGGTCATGCCGACCACCTGCGCCCGCCCGGTGTGGGCGTAGAGCGCCTCCAGCGCCGGACGGCATTCCGCATCGCCCGACTCCGCGCGAGTGATCAGGCGGGCGATCGCCCGCGGATTCCGGGCCAGTACGGGTTCCACCAACTCGGTTGAAGGGATCACGATGGTACGGATATCCTTAATTACGAAAAGCACTGCGAATGGCTAGTCACGAGCGCTCCGGCCCACCTGCTGAGCCGAAGACGATTTTCCATGAGACCTCTGCATGCCGTCGTCACCGCGGCGCACGCTGGGTTACCAGGTCGCGGATGGTGTCCGCTACGGTCTGGGGCGGCGTGTCCTGGAGCAAGATTTCTGCGACCCCCAATTTCCGCAACTCGGCCACGTCATCGTCGGGTATCACGCCGCCCCCCACGAGGATGATGTCGTCGGCCTGGTTTTGGCGCAGCAGCTCGATGATCTTGGGGAAGATGGTCATGTGGGCGCCGGAAAGGATGCTGACACCCAATACGTCCACGTCTTCCTGTACGGCGGCGTGCACCACCTCCTCCGGCGTGCGGTGCAGCCCGGTGTAGATCACATCCATGCCCGCGTCCCGCAGACAACGGGCCACGATCTTTACGCCCCGGTCATGACCGTCCAGCCCGACCTTGGCGATCAATACGCGGATGATGTTTTTTGCTTCGGTCGTTTCCATCACCACTCATTTGATACGAATCAGGATTTTATCGGACCCTGGGTCGCGCGAACGCAGCACGCGTTCCAGGAATCGCCCGTAGGCCCATTGCCGACGATTTTTTCCCTCTCCACAACGTGGGGAGGGGAGCGCCGTGAGACTTCGCAGCGGTGCCGTTGGGCGGGGTGGGGAGCTTTACCCCAGCCAGGCATAACGCTGGTATGCGGGCTGCGCCGTCGGCTCGATCGGCACGTGAATCAGCGCCGTTTCATTCGCACTGAGGGCTGCTTTCAGGGCCTTGGCCAGATCTCCAGGCGACTCGCAGTGGTAGGCCCGCCCGCCGAAGGCTTCCATCACTTTGTCGTAGCGGGCCCCAGGCAGATAGGCGTTCACGGGCGGCGGGGCATCATCGGGCAACCGGGCCACGCCACCGCCGATGCCGTTGTTGTTGAACACGATCCAAATGATGGGCAATTTGTACCGCACCGCCACCTCCACCTCCAATCCGCTGAACCCGAACGCGCCGTCGCCCATCAATGCCACCACGCGTTTTTCGGGATGGACCACCGCAGCGGCCAAGGCGAAACCGGTGCCCACGCCCATGGTGCCCCACGAGCCCGCATCCATGCGGTGCCCGGGGAAATAATTTTTCAGCACCGAGCGGCTGATGTCCATGGTATTCGCCCCCTCAGCCACCAGCAGGGCGTCGCGAGGCAATAATTTCCCGATCTCCTTCAGCGGCCGGTAATAGCCCATGGGCACGTCGTCCGAGTCCAGGTGGGGCTCGATCTCGCTGCTTTTTTTCGCGGCTTCCTGCGCGAGGGCCTTTTTCCAGGGTCCCGCGGGGTCGTAGTGCCAGGGATCCTGCTCCAACCGCGCCACCATTTGCCCCATGACCGTCTTGAGATCGCCGGCCAGGCCAACGGCCGGCAAAACGTTGGCGCCCAACTCTTCAGGTTCGATATCGATCTGAATCACCTTGACGCCCGGATCGAAGCGGGGAGGCTGACCGAAATGGAAGATCCAGTTCAGACGAGCTCCGGCCAGGAGGATCGCATCGGCGTTTTTCAAGGCATAGCTTCGTGCGGCCGAAACCACGTTGGGATCGTCGTCGGGAATCACGCCTTTGCCCATGGGCGAGGGCAGCACGGGGATGCCGGTTTTCTGCACGAATCGCCCCAACTCGGGCGCGGCATCGGCCAATACGGCCCCCTTGCCGATCAGCAGCAGAGGCCGGGCCGCATCACGCAGAATCTCCAACGCTGCGAGTACGCCTTCAGGGTCGGCGCCCATCCGTGGCGGCGGCGGAACCGGCGGTGGATACTCGATCGATTTTTCGTCGGTCATGGCGTTGATCACATCGGCCGGCACATCCAGATATACCGGTCCCGGGCGTCCGTACCATGCCTTGCGGATCGCCTGATCGACGAGTCTGGGGATGTCTTCCACACGGCTGGCCCGGCCCACCCATTTGCAGAACGGCCGTGCGTATGCCAACTGGGGCGCTTCCTGAAACGCACCCCGGTGATGGCTGCTCAGATCGCTCGAGCCACTGATCAGCAGCATGGCCCATCCGTTGACCCACGCATTGCCCAGGGCGGTGAGGGCATTGGTCATCCCCGGCCCGGTGATGGTCAACGCAACCCCCACACGGCGCCGCAGATAAGAGACAGCCTGCGCGGCAAAGCCCGCGGCCTGCTCGTGACGGGTACCGATGTAACGGATGCCGATTTCCTGGATGTGATAAGCCACCTCGACGACGGGATAGCCCATCACACCGAATACCTCTTGTATGCCCTGCCGCTTCAAGCTCTCCGCGATCAGCTGGGCGCCCTTGATTTCAGCCATCAATCGACCTTTGCCATGAAAATTCGTACGGGACAATAGCGCGGAATATCAAGAGCCCCTGGCGATTTTTGTTTCGGGCGGGGAATAGATCACCACGAATGGGAGCCTGGAAACTTCGGACCATCGCTCGCCTGACGCATCTTCTGATTTACTCAAAGTGAAGTAATACGTTCCCGCCTGTTGGAACGGGAGTACGTCGAAGTAGAAGTTGACCCGCTGCCTTGGATTCTTCATGACGACCTTGATGCGGCCCAGTTCCTTTACGGAGTCGTCGGGGGCAATCAGGTTCAATGCGAGTCGAAAATCCTCATTATGGGTCGCGCTCTGGTCATCCTTATACCACAATGTCGCTATCGACACGTTGGCCACATGAACCGGCAATACGGGTGAGGTTACCTGCTCGCGGCAGGATATCAGGCTCACGTTGTTGGTTTCCTTGTCGACAATCACTTTTTCGCACAATACGGACCACGCGTGATTGGGCACTATGCGCTCCTTTTGGCTACTTAGTCGTCCCTGAAAAAAGCGATTTCAGGGCACTGCGTGTGCTGGAGGGGTGAAGTGGTACCCAGCCCCTGCGTGTTTTAGCGCAAATAGCACCCTGGCAAATAGGCGCAAAAAGAAAGCCAGCAGCTTTCTCAGGTTGAATCCGGCGGCGCTCAGCAGGGCGTTGGCGGCATCGCCCTGTTGGCCCCGGTAATGGTTGCGGTTCATACGGTGATCCGCCTTGAGGTGGCCAATGATGGGCTCTATGGCGGCCCGGCGCTTCATCCACCTTTTCAAAGCTCGTCCCAGGTTTTTTCTTCTCTTTCCAACCAAGTGCACTTTGGTGCCTACAAGCCGGTTATGACCCTGATACCCTTTGTCGCAGAACGCCTCTTGCGGCGTCCATCCGGTCAGCCGCGTGGCTTGGTCAATGGCGCTTACGAGGGTGTGACCGTCGTAGGGGTTGCCGTGATACGCCTCGACGCCGGCGATCCAGTTTTTCTTGGAGGTGCTGACCACCCCCACCTTGCAGCCGAACTCGTACTTTTTGTGCACCTTGCCTTTCGCGATGCACGCCACCTCGGGGGCATGGACGCTGTAGACCTTGTTCTTGGATTTTTTCTGCTGGCTGTAAATCCGCTCCGCCAACGCCAACAGCCGCTCCAGTTCCGCATCTCCCGGTGGGGCCTTGCGCCTTACATCGCGCATCACCCACCCCAGGTAGGTCCTCAGCTTCCTGGTTTCCCGCGCCGCCCGCCTCATCTGGCGGGCGTGAGCGTAGCGCCCCTGCCGGGCCAGGGCCCTTTTGCCCAGGCGGGGATAGCTCTGGCGCAGGGTGATGTCCCGCTTGTCGGCCTCCCGCACCAGTCTTACGCGCATCTTGTGGTAAAGCCGGGCGTCGGTGGGAAAGGCGATGGCCTTCTCCTGCACCGTGGTGTCCACGTTGACCTGGTCCAGGTCTTTGCGTTGGATCAGCTTTTGCCGCTTGGCCACCTCGATGGTTTCGGCGAGCAGCTTCTCCATGCCCGCCTGGCCCACCCGTTTGCGCCACCTCACCAGGGAAGACGGATCGAGCGGCAGACTGTGCTGGAAGTAATCGCAGCCACAAAAGTACTGCCAGTACGGATTCTCCAGAAACCGCTCCACCACCGACTCGTCGCTCTCGTCGAAGGTGTGCTTCAGGTAATGCAGCCCCGCCATCAGGCGCGTCGCAAGCCCTGGCCGACCCTTGCCAGGATGATAAAGCGCGCCAAACTCCGCCTCGAACACGGCCCAGTCGATCTGGTGAGCCAGCTTGTAAAGCGCATGATCGTGATTCAGAATTTGTTCCAGGTGGGATTGATACAGCTCCAGCTCACAGGACGGCTTTTTCGGGCGCATAAATCACCAGCAATTTGAAGATTCATCCATGATCCTGGTGATTTATACCATACAAAAATGGAAAAAGGACCCCCTGAATCAACAACTTACGTGGTTTTTCAGGGACGACTAGGTAGCGGCTTGGTCAGTCTGCAAGTCAAATGGGATCGAAGAGCGGTTAGCGTATGCGATTACCCGCTCGGCCACTGGATGGGAGAGAACGTCCCGGCTCCGGGGCGCGGCAGATCCTGCTGCTTTCGGTAAGGTCCGGTAATTTTCACGGCGTAGCGCCCGTGAGTCTGGCCCACCGTCCCCACCAGCAATGGGGTTCCGTTTATGGTCACGACCGCATCGGCACCCGAATCGTTCTGGATGGGGATCGTGCTGCCCACGTCGATGGCCGCTCCTTGGGCAGGGGGCCGCAGCCGGCCCAGGCTGACGGCCAGGCGGTAGTCCATACTTTCCAGACGGTTCGCCTCACCGAAGCGGGGCACCGGATGGCGTTCGACGATCATCGACGGAATGACCGCCCGCCCGCGGAGTTGACCCAATATGGGATCGAGCATGATGCGGGGAAAGCACCAGGTGACCCGGGCCGAAATGCTGTGGCCGGAAAGGTGTACCTGGGCCACCAGGCAGCGTTCGTACGCGTTCAGGATGCGGGCCCGGAACAGATAGGTGGTGATCTTGCGGAGGTGAGTCGTGATCGGGTGGATGCCTTGCCAGGCGCGATCGAAATCCAGCATCAGCCGCTGCACCACTTTTTGCAGCCGCTGCTGGTTGTGGGGGGCCAGGGTCACACCGCCATCGCGGACGGCGGGCGCTCCCTCGGTGGAATCCTGATTGATGCACAGATTGGCAAACCGGTTGTCGAGCACGAATAGCGCAGTACCCACCAGGGGTTCCATCTCCAGAAAGTAGATCGGCTTTGGCGAACGCAGAGTCGCATAAAACGACGAAAACTTGATCTCCTCGGTGACGGAGGCGCCGGCATAGATTTCGATCCCGAATTGATCGAACAACGACTCTTCGATCAACCGAGCCCAACGGTAAAGAATAGTATCCAAAACCGGGAAACTTCCCAGCCGAATATGCTCCGCTTCCTCGAATTGGTAGCTTTCCACGCTCACTAAAAGTGCCTCGCTAAATAAATCCGAGCGGGGAGGTGGGACGATGCACCCGCTTCTGCCATGAAGTGCCCGAACAATTACTTACTCACGGCCACGATGCGCACGCCCAAATCCTTGCCGTTAATCAGCACGATTTCGCCCTGCGCAATGGCCTTACCTTCGAGCATCAAATCCACCGGCTCGCCGACCACCCGGTTGATGGGAACGATGCTGCCGTACGAGAGATCCATCAGGTCCTGACCGTTGAGGGAAACCGAGCCCAATTCGACGGAAACCTGATGAGATATAGACATCAATATTTTGTTGGCCAAAGCCGGTGCAGGGGGCGGCTCGGGGGGCGCTGAGGGCGGCTCCGCCATTGGCGTGACCGGCACCTCCAGCTCCTCCGAAGCCGGTTGGGGCTCTGGTTTGATCTCCGGTATTTCCTCCCAAGTAGCCACGGGTTCCGGCATCGCCATGTTTGCCGGTTCGACTTCTTCCAGGCCCAGGTCGAGGGCATCGTCGTCCATATCGACGTCCTCGACTGCGACAAAGTCCACCTCCGCCTCCGGTTCGATTTCCTGCTCTACCGCTTCCAATTCAACCTCGTCGATATCGACATCGTCCACGGCGACGAATTCGGTCTCCTCCGCTTCCAGGTCCACCCGATCGATATCGACGTCATCCGCCGCGACAAATTCTTCCTCGGCCTGGATATCCGCGCCTGCAGGTTCGAGTTCGATCACTTCCTCCCCGGCATCTGATTCCTCGCCACCCACGTCCGGTTCGGTCTCCTCCGTCTCTTCCTCAGTCATCATGCCGGAGATTTCGTCCAGTTCCAGATCCAGAGGTTGCTCATCGATTTTGACGTCTGGCGCCGCGCTCAACTCCTCGGCTTCGGCCATGGATTCTGCGGCGGCAGGCGCCTCATCGAAGCTATCCAGATCGAAAACCGGTTCCGAGGGCTCTTCCAGCGACTCAACCTGCAGATCGTCCAAACTGACGTCGTCGACGGCTTCGCCCTCCGCCACGGCGGCGATATTCTCATCTTCCGCGGGCGGCAGTTCTTCCAGGCTTTCATCGCTGATTTCCTGACCCAAATCGTCGGCGCCGGCATCCAAATCGCCTAGAGAATCCTCGTCCAGGCTCAGGTCCAGCGCTTCCATGTCCGAATCCAATTGCACGTCGCTATCGGAGTCCAGGTCCAGGGACTCCTCCCCAGCATCCAGCTCCAGTTGAGGAAGTTCCTCAGGACTGTCCGCGGCGGCAGGTTTGTCGTCGAGGAGGTCGTCCAGTCCGTCACCCGATTCGCCCAGATCGAGTTCTTCCAGCCCCTCTCCACCGATATCCAGGTCGTCGAGGCCGTCTTCGGACGCCGGTGATTCTCCCAAATCGAGCTCATCCAATTCGCCGGAGGGTTCTCCCAGATCGAGATCATCCAAATCGCTGGAGGGTTCTCCCAGATCGAGATCGTCCGCATCGGCGGAGATGTCGAGTTCGCGTTCGCCGTCCGGGGCGGGGCTATCGTCGAGGAGCACTTCGGTATCCAGTTCCGCAAACAGAGACTCGTCGTCTAGGTCCAGGCTCGCGCCGATATCCGCGTCCAGATCGCCTAGTTCATCTTGGTTCATTTCGGTCATGGGTATCTCCCGATTCATTCTACCGGACGGCGAAATCTCTCTCCGCAACGCCGCCGGATGCTACATAGTAGCCGTAGGCAGGATTCGGTACTGTTGGCACCCCGATCGATTCGAAACCGTCCTCGGCATCCATTTCTCGTCGTGTTCAATGCCAGAGTTGGTCCATTTTGCACGTGATGAAAATTTTTTTCTGTTTCACCACCGTGACCCGGATTTGGTGACGGTCTCTGTCTGGAAAAACGCCGCCAGTGTTCGGATGATTCATATCGATTCCGCGGATTCCGGGTTTGGAAAGGAACGCCAATCGGTTCCCGCATCCACTTTTGTGATGGCCTCGCTCCTCGCGCGCCCGACCGCATGCCGGCGCGCAACAGATTCGAGCCTTGCCGCCGATGGGGCGAATATCGGCTTCCACCAAATCAGTCGGGCCAAATCAGTCGGGTTTGATGATCACCTCGACACGACGATTCAATGAGCGTTTTGCTGGCGTATCGTTGGCGAAACGCGGATTGTACGGTCCGCGCCCGATCACTTCCATTCGTTGCCCCTTGACCCCATTATCCTCGAAGAACCTGGCCACGGAACCCGCCCGCGCGGCGGATAGCTCCCAATTGGAGGGGAACTGCGCGGTCTTGATCGGCTGGTCGTCGGTGTGCCCCTCGATGGTTACGTCGTTGGGCAGACCGTAGAGCAGGCGCGCGAACCGGTCCAAAGTTTTTTGCCCCCGGGGAAGGATTCTGGCCGACGCGGGCTCGAAGAGTGCCGAATCCTTGAAAGCTACAACGACCCCCCGCTCATCGATAGTGACGTATACCTCGTCGGATAGTTCCGTGGTCTCCACCGCTGCGGCCACGCCTTCCAATACCGATTCCTTACCCTCAAGGAAAAACGGCGTACCGGGCGGTGTGGGCTTGAAACTTTCCGCCACCGATTTGAATTTTTCGACGTCGACCTTACAAAAGGAAAAAAGCAGAATGAAGAATGTAAGCAGAAGTGTCACCATATCGCCGTAGGAGTAAATCCAAAAATCGGTAAACTCCTCACACTTCTTTTCCTCCTCCTCGAAGACCGGCATCAATCCCCCTTAGCGCTTTCGAATTTCATTTCCTCGTACATCGACCGCAGTTCGGGGGACAAGTAATTCATCAAATCCTGCTCGATAAAGTCCGGCCGTTCGCCTTTTTCGATATATAAGATGCCGTCACGCACCATTTCACGCAGGATCTTGTCGTCTTCCTTCTTGGCGGCCAGCTTATTGGCCCAGGGAATGAACATGATGTTGGCGGCCAACACACCGTAAAGGGTGGTGATGATCGCTACGGCCATGGCGGGGCCGATGGATGCGGGGTCGGTGAGGTTCTGCAGCATCAGCACCAAGCCGACCAAGGTGCCCGCCATGCCATAGGCCGGCGCCAGGGAACCAGCGGTCTTCAATATCAGGACTTCCTCGTCCCGGCGGATGTCAAGATATTTCATCTCGGAATGGAGGATTTCGATGACCAATTCCCGGTCCACACGGTCCACTACCAAGCGTAAACCGTTGCGGAGAAACAGGTTATCGATGCTGGGCAACGCGTCCTCGATGGCCAGAATGTTCTTTCGGGCAATCTTGGAAACGTCGATGATCAAGGTCAGCGTTTCGATCAGTTCCTCGGCGGACTGCCGGAAAACCTTGGCGACAATCTTGCCCACACGCATCACCCTGCCCAGCGGGAATGAGGTCAGCAACGAGCCCATCGTGCCCCCGAACACGATCAATACCGAGGGTATGCTTACAAAATACTGGATCCTCTCGAATTCGACTGAGACCGTGTCGAAGTTGAAGATCATGGCCATGAAAATCAGAGACGAGGCCAAGGTCAGTCCCAATACGGTCGCAATATCCATGAACGCCACGCGGGATGAAGTGATGGTTCGAGAACGGGGTGGGGCACGCTGCGGCCAGCTCCGAATATCCCGTCCTTGGGTTTATCGGTGATCCGATTTCGAGTATACGCCAATAGCCAACATTTTCAGGCCTAATTCCCTGATATCCCAGGCTAAGCAAGAATCAGGCAACTTGTGCCATTCGATGGCGTCTTTGACCTGCCTCACCGCCCGATGCTATCGTGTCGGTAACCATATGATCCCGGTTCATGGCCGATCATTCGGTATCGGGAGCCGAAAACAGAGCGGCCGACGAACAGGTGAAATTACATCCACCCCGGGAAGGTCACGGTATTTGAGAGGAGATTGCCAAGATGAAAGCGATTCCCGCCCGCCAGTCCCCCACAGGAAACGAGCCGCTGGTGCTATGCGAGCACAAGGACGGCGTGGCAATTCTTACTCTCAATCGCCCAGACAAGCGTAACACTTTATCCCGCCAGATGCTGGTATCCCTGAGGGATATTTTCGATGCGATCCGGGATGATCCGGACGTGCGAGTGGTGATCCTGGGCGCCAACGGTACGGTCTTCTCCTCCGGTCACGACATGAAGGAAGTGCTCGGGAACAACCGGGACGGCATTGAAAGTCTCTTCAGCTTATCCACCGGTGTCATGGAGGCCATCCGTTTGTCGCCAAAACCGGTGATTGCCCAGGTGCAGGGGTTGGCCACCGCCGCGGGCTGTCAACTGGTAGCCAGTTGCGATTTGGCCGTGGCCGCATCGTCCGCTGGATTCCAGACTCCGGGAGTTCATATCGGACTGTTCTGTTCCACACCCATGGTGCCCCTTTCCAGGGCCGTTCCGCTGAAAAAGGCCATGGAAATGCTGCTCACGGGCGAGGCGATCAGCGCCGAGGAAGCCTATCGCGTGGGGCTCGTGAACCACGTCGTCCCTCCCGAGGAGTTGGCAGCGGCCACCATGCAGCTGGCGCAGAAGATCATTCCGTTCAGCTCTTACACCATTGCACTGGGCAAACAAGCGTTTTACAAGCAGCTGGCTTTGGACCAATCCTCGGCTTACGAGGTGGGCAAGGAGGCCATGGTGCGCAACGCCCTTGCCGAAGACGCACACGAGGGCATGTCCGCTTTCCTGGAAAAGCGCCAGCCTCGTTGGAAGCATCGCTGAACCGGCGCCGCCCGGTTTATTTCAGTTGCGGGGCAGGCAAAGTCAGGTACAACGTTCGATCGTCCCTCTGCACCAGGATGGGTATGCGGTTGCTGGTAGCCTTACGCAAGACGCGCTCCAGATCATCCTTATCGCCGACAGCCTGCCTTGCCACTTCAAGTATGATGTCGCCTTGCTTGAGGCCCATGCGGCCTCCCAAACTGTTCGGCCCAACCCGCTCCACCATCAGACCTTGGCCCTTGGCGATTCCTCGCCGCTGCCGCACGTCATCGGGCACCTCAGCCAGTGAAATATCCAACTTGTCCACCATCCCATGAGTGCCTTGTGCCAACAGTTTCTCGCTGGGTTCGAATCCGATGCGCACTTCGACGGTAATCCTTTCCCAGCCGGACTCGCCTTCAATACGGCGCATGACCTCGAGGGGCATGGTGCTGCCCGGCGGCGTGAACGCCACCAATTTCTGTAAATGGGGCACCTTTTTCAATGGCTGATGATCGAACGAGATGATCACGTCTCCCTTGCGGAGGGATGATCGCGAGGCGGGTGCATTGGGCACGATATCGTTGATCAGAATGCCACGGGTGGATCGAGGCAGCCCGACGGAAATGGACCATTCCACCGTCGCCTCCTGAATCACCACTCCCAGCCAACCGCGTATCACCCGGCCGTGCTCGCGGATCTGCTGGACGATGCTCACCACCAGATTGCTCGGCAACGCGAAGCCGATTCCCTGGCCGCGGCTGCTCACCGCCGTGTTGACGCCAATGACCTCGCCATCCAAGTTGAAAAGAGGGCCGCCGGAATTTCCCGGATTGATCGCCGCGTCGGTCTGGATGAATTCGCCGTAAGCCACATTTTCCGCGTCGAAGATGTTGCGCCCTTTTGCGCTGATGATTCCGGCGGTCACCGAATGGTCCAGCCCGAGTGGATTGCCGATGGCCACCACCCAATCTCCCACCTCCAGGGTGGCTGAATCCCCGAAACTCACGTACGGCAAATTCTCGGCATCGATTTTTATCAAGGCCAAATCGGTGCGTTCGTCCATTCCCACGATTTGGGCTCTATGGGTAGTTTCATCACTCAGCACCACCTCGATCACCTTAACCCCCTCCACCACATGGTGATTGGTGACGATCAGGCCATCGTCGCTGATGATGAAGCCCGAACCCATCCCGTGGTAAAACTCCGGTGGCCGGTAGGGTCCGAAGAATTTCCTGGGCTTCGGCGCTCCGTCATCGTCGTTCTTGGTCTTGATGTGGACGATCTTTGCCTGTTGGGCCTTGACCAGGGATGAAAAGGAATCGGGGTGAGCGGCCAGGGGGGGCGAGCCCAATGCCGCCATCATGACTACAGCCATGACTACTGCAAGGAGGAGACGGAATCGTTGGTGAACGGCGACCATGGTTTGATCCTCGTGAGTTCCCGGCCGGCGGAGGTCCAGCACTCGGGGCGAAATTATTGGAGGAGCGTTCCGATTCGGCTCAAATGATAGCCCCCCATCCACCCTTCGCGGGGATCATGGGACCAGTAAACGATTTGACCCTTGCCCTTCACGGCGGATTCGGAGACGAACCCCCAGACCCGGCTGTCGGAACTGTTCAAACGATTGTCCCCCATTACGAAAAGGTGGCCCGGAGGCACCCGGACAGGGCCGAAATCAGGTAGATTGCGGCCTTGTCGCCGATACAGGGCCATGATGCTTTCATCAAAGTATGCGTAGGACTCGTTCAGAACATTGCCGTTGATCAGCACTTTTCCATTCCGCACGGCGACTGTTTCGTCTTCCCGGGCGATGACCCGTTTGATGTAATCCACCGATGGATCCCGGGGATAGGGAAAGATGATGATGTCTCCCCGGCGCACCTCTTGGCTGAAGAGCTTGATGTCGGTGAAGGGCACCGGCACTCCGTAGCTGAACATGGTAGCGAAGATGTGATCGCCGATGGAAATCGTCGGTATCATCGACCCGGACGGAATCTTGAAAGGCGCAAAAAGAAATGTCCGCACGATGGAGGCGATGATCAGGGCGAATATGAGCGCCTCCACCCATTCGCGCACCGTGCGGTTTGGCACGAGCCGCTCCAAACCCAGAAATCCCAACCGGGAATGTCGCAGAATGAGCTTGCGTTCGCTGCGCGAGGCGGGCGCGGGATCCAGCCTGGTGATATCCCCGAGAAATTCGCGCTTGGAGAAATATTTTCGGTCGTTGATCGCACGCAAGGACTCGACCAGTTCGGGCGGCAGCCCGTCCTGCGTCAACGCGGCGAGAACGGTTTCGGTGACTTGAAAAGATCGGCCCAACAAATTGTACCTGTTGATCGTATTGTTAATCCGCCCTGGGGTCGAATACAGTAGAATACAATAGCGGAGGCTGGGCGAATTTCTAAATCTCCCGACGTTGCCCGGCGTCACGCCCCCGGCAGTTGATAGTATGTCCCATCGTCCTTCGCGACGCGGCCCGCCGTCAAGAGGCGTTCCAGATGCCTGCGGATCGTATATCGCTCGGCGTCGTCAACGAATACCTCATGATACCCCTGCGGGTAAAGAAACCGAAGGGTCACCAGGTCGTCCAGTGTCATCGGCCGCACGCCCAGCGCTTGCCATATGGCCTGTTCCCGCTCTCCGATGCGGCTGCAAAATCGTTTCAGCAGCGCCAGAAACTCGTCGCGATCCGTCACCACGCCCTTGTGGTGTGAGGTGATCCAAATCCTCGCTTCGATATCCGGTACGCGTTCCAGCGATTCGGCGAAATCGACGAGACTGGAGCATCCGTCGCCGTAGTAGGGACCGAATCCGGACAGGTCGATATCGCCCAGGAATGCCACTCCGGGCGGGTCGACGACCAGTACTGAATGGCCACCTGTGTGACCCGGCAGATGGATGGCCCGCACGCGCACACCGCCCAGGTCCCACTCAGCGCCATCGCCATAACCTTGCGCATCGGGTCGTGGCCGAAAGCCGAATTTCTCCCGCACCAGGCTGAGCATCTCATCGCGCACATGGGCCGCATATCCATAATGGGCCATCAGCCCTTCCTCGCTGCGTAAAGCCTTCACATCGGCCCACGGAGCGAAAACGGGCGCATCGGGAATCAGGTGCAATCCGCAAACGTGGTCCTCGTGCACATGACCGAGGATTGCCAGATCGGCGTCGCGCAGACGTTCGGCGATCCTGTTGGCGGACAGCGGGGTATCAAAGATGGCCTTGCTGTCCGAACCGGTCACCACCACCTGATTGCCGTCGGGATATTTTCCGTTTTTTTCGCCCAGGTAGACCTTGACCGGGCCGAACTCGATTTGTGCCGCTTCCATACAATCCGATCAGATAGGATTCGTGATCCAGCGTAGGGCTGCCGCTCTGTGTTGTCCAGATATCACGGAACGAAAGAATAAGATTAACCAATTCCCGCGCGGTTGCCAAACGGCTGGATTCGGGCCACGGCAGCCCGGTGATGCACGGAGGGTCTTCCGGTCTTGATATCACGAATCCCTTTCGTCTATCCTTGCTCGAGACGGTGGGTTTCAGGATACCGATGGCGCTACGGGACAATTGCCGGAACGAGCGCGTTTTCCGGCGCTTCGGTGGGCCAATCAGACCAGGAGGCAGCCATTGCGAGTGGTAATCGCGGGAGCGGGCGAGGTGGGTTACCAGATTATGGGCGCACTGTACCGGGAAGGCGTCGATATCGTCGTGATCGACAACAACCCTGATATCCTGGAATTGTTGCGGGAGGAATTTAACGTCACAACGATCGAGGGCAGTGCCACCGATGCGGATACCCTCGATAAAGCCGGGGTCGGATCGGCCGACCTCTTCCTGGCCGTAACCAACTTCGACGAGACCAATATTATCGCCTGCCTGATGGCCTCGGAGGCGGGCGTACCCAAAAAAATCGCACGCGTCAAAACGATTGATTCGGGCCAGGGGGTCTCGGTGAGCGAGCGAGCCCATTTGGGCATCGACCTCATGATAAATCCCTACGAGGTGGCCGCAGAGCACTTGGCGCACTTGGTCGAACATCCCCAGGTCACTGACTTCAACCAGTTCCTGTCGCAACGGGTGTTGCTCGTACGTTTTCTGATCAAGGCCGGCAACCCTCTGGCTGGAACTACGGTATTCTCCTTTGGCCAGAACGCCCACATTCCCCATACCCTGGTCGCCCTGATCCAGCGAGAAGGCCATTCCATCATTCCCGACGCCGAACACGTGATCCAGGTTATGGATCAGGTCTACTTTTTTTGCGAACGGGAACAACTGGCGCGCCTGTCCCACTATTTGGGGTTTTCCACCAAGCCGTCAAAGAGGGTCTTCATCAACGGGGGTGGGCGGATCGGGTACTCCCTCGCCCGCCGGCTGGAGAAGCATACCTCCGATGTGCGGCTGATGGAGATCTCCCAGGAGAAATGCGATAACCTTTCCCAACTCCTGGAGCGCACCCTGGTACTCCATGCAGACGGCGCAGATGCCCGCGCCCTCCGCTCGGAAGGAGTAGATCATGCCGATACGTTTCTGAGCGTGACCAACCAAGACCCGGTGAACGTCATTTCCTCGATGTTGGCTAAGCAGATCGGTGCCAGACAGGCCGTTGCGCTGGTCAAGCAACCTGAATTCATTCCAATCCTCATGAACCGCTGCTTGGTGGATATCGCGTTCAGCCCGCGTCTGCTCACCGCGCGCAAACTGCTCCGGTTCGTTCGCGGGGAGGATTTGCAGGCCTATTACGCTTTTCCTCAGAGCGATGTCGAGTTGCTGGAGATGGAGATCGCGCCCGGTGCGCCTTGCGACCGTAAGTCGCTGGCCTCTCTTAATCTGCCCAAGGGCTTCTTGATTGGGGCGGTGATTCGGGGTGATTCGATCTTCATTCCCCGTGGTCAGGATGCGCTTCTGGCTCACGACCGCGTGTTGCTCCTCCAACAGCGGCGCAACCGGCGGGTGACGCATGAGCTATTTACCTCCCGAACGGCGCCCGGCGTCAAGCAGGCCCAGGCAAACGCGCACTCGGCGGCGGGAGCCGCCGCCCCCTGAATATCCCGCGCAACGCTTCGCGATGCCTACATCTGCCCAACCCCCCGTGTTGGATCGACCGGAAACAATCTACGCCCTCGGGCCGGAGGGGACGTTCAGCGATTATGCCGCCCGCCGGCTGCGCGAGGCTACCGGCAACGATGTCGTGCCGATCGCCTACACCCATACCATCCCTGAGGTACTGGTAGCTGCGGAAGGCCAACCTGGGGCATGGGGCGTGATCCCCATCGAAAATTCCGTCGCCGGAACCGTAGGGCAGGCCCAGGACAGCCTGATCGTGCACCCGGTTACCATCTTCCGCGAGATCGCCGTGCGGGTGCGCTTCAGCCTGCTCGCCTCGGGACCTTTGCAGCGCGTTGAAACTTACTACGCCCATCCCCAGGCGTTCGATCAGTGCAGCGAATACCTGGCGGCACACTTGTCCCAAGGTGAAGTGATCTTCACCCGCTCCAACGTGGAGTCGGGTCTGACCTTCCTCGATCGAGCCGGCGATGCGGCGGTGGCCGCCATCGTCCCCGTCAATTTCGGCGCCGAACACCACCGCTGGCGGGTGGCGGAGGACATTCAGACTTACCAGAACAACACCACGCGATTTCTGGCCGTGCGCCGCAGCGAGACCGGCGTGGACCACGATTTCACACGCGCCAAGACGTCTATTTATATCGAGCCCCGCGAAGACCGTCCCGGACTGCTCCATGAATTGCTGAGCAATTTCCAGCGTCATGGAATCAACCTCTGCCGGCTGGAATCGCGCCCCGCCAAAGTGCTCCCCTGGACCTATGTATTCTTCATCGATTTCACCAATAATCCGGGCACCGCAGCCTGCCTGACCGGGCTACGGGCCACCGGCTGCACCATCAGCGTCCTGGGGAGCTACGATGTGCTGGAGTGAAGTAAACGAATGAACCATCAATGTATCATTTGCGATATCATTATGGAGTCGTAAGGCTGGTGACAACACGCCGTCAAATCAACGCTACATCTTTAACTGCCTCGGAGCTGAAAAGTGGCACAAATCAACGAACGCTACGTCGTCGACGATAAGGGCAAACGCGTCGCCGTATTGCTGGATATCGCCGACTATGAGCGGATTCTCCGCGAATTGGAGGAATTGGAATCGGTGCGGGCTTACGACGCCGCCAAATCCGCCAAAGACGAGTCCGTGCCTTTCGATCAAGCCGTGTCTGAAATTGAGCGAAATCGACCTTGAAATATGCCGTACTGATCCTGCGCCGGGCCCAAAAGGAATTGGCCAATATTTCACGAGAGAATTTCGACCAAATTCGGGACGCGACCCAAGAACTTGGGGACAATCCCCGCCCCGAGGGATGCATCAAGCTGAGAGGCCGCGACGGCTGGCGCATTCGCGTCGGGAATTATCGGATCGTTTACGAGATCGATGACGATCAAATGTCCGTCACTGTGCTCAATATAGGCCACCGGCGTGATATTTACCGGTAAGCCTTTGGCGCCCTTCCGGCCACCGGCTGCACCATCAGCGTCCTGGGGAGCTACGACGCTCTTGAGTGAAGTAAACGAATAAAACGCTCACCCCCCGATGAACTGCCCCATGAGGATGATCCGGTCTCCGGGGTTGAGGGGGCTGTCCAGGGTGTGCTCGATGCCGAGGATGGCGTCATTGACGACGATCTCGATGTGGGCGCCCAATTCCTCGCTGGAGGTATCCCAAAGGGCTTCACGCAGGCGCGGATGCACTTCGGTCAGGCGCCGCAGCAGACCACGCACCGTCTCGCCCGGCTGCACCATCTCCTCCAGTTCCATGTTGCCCGACCCCGTACCCCCCAGAAAGCGGTTGACCCACGACACCGCCTCGACGACGACGGTGAAGGGTTCGGGTGCGGCTGCGGGCGCTTTCATGGGATATGGAAATGGTTTCGCTATGGGATTGGAACCGCCGGTGAACGCGGATCAGGCTGCAGCACCTCGATGCGGCGGCTTTGGATGTCCGAGGGGGCCCGGGCTCACCCCCAAAGGTCTTTGGAGACCTGTTCCAGGCCCAGGGATTGTAGCAGCTCAGGCTTGGGTCGGCCCGTGGCACGGTCGTAGCCCACCTCGTCGTACCAGATGTCCACCATCTTGTCCCAGTTTTTCATAGGGTCCTGCCCCTTGGCCGGACCGTTGACGGGAACCGAGCCGTAGCGTTTGGAGGGCTGCTCCAGCTCGGGTCCGATGCCGCATCGCAGATTGAACGCCCTCAGCAAGGCAGCGGTGCGCCTCCCGAAGCGCATGGCCTCGTCGGGGGTGTAGTCCCAGCCCGTCGCGGCGTTGAGTGCCAGACAGACGTTGGCCAGGGTGGTGCGGGTGGTGAAGATGCACGAGCCCAGGGAATCCTCGAAGTGACGGCGGCCCAGCAACTGGCCCACGTTCTTGGCCACCTCCTCCGGGTCGAAAGGGTCGATCCGCGCCGGGCGCCCGAGCTCGGTGGGCTCCACCGGCGGCCCGGTCTCCAGGGTGCCGGCGCTGGCGACGCAGGTATCGAGCAATTCCTCCCAGCGCGCCCGGTGGTCGTGGCCGCGGGGGGAATTGCCCTTCATGGTGTAGATCGCGCAATCCTGGGCTGGGCTGCCGAGGGTCTCCGCGGCGCGCTTGATGCCCTCGGCCAGCACATCGCCGAATCCCTCGCGGCGGATGATCATCTGCAGCACGGTATTGGCGGCTTCCACGTCGCCCCAGCGCAGGTCAACGCCGCCGAGCTGCTCCTTGGTGACGTAGCCCTTCTCGTAGCACTCCATCAGCCAGCCCATCAGCCAGCCGAACTCGTTGATGTCCACGCACGCACGGTCGATCTGGGTGTTCAGCCACGAGGTGTCCGTCGGGTCCGTGGAGCCGATGGTCCATCCGGCTCCCGACCAGCCCTCGTATTCCGGCTCGTCGACGATCTCCCCCGCGTGCTTGCCCTTGGCGATCACCTGTTGGTGGCAGTGGTGCATGCCGCAGGCGCTGCACTGGTGGCCGCGATGATCGAAACCGTCCCGCAGGGAGGCAGCCTCCCATTGGCCCATGTCCACGTCGTCGGGGATGACGTTGGTGGTGTAATTGCGGATGGGCAGCGCGCCCAGCTTGTGCAGATTCGTCACTCCGAACAGGGTGCCGTACTGGTACAGAGTCGACGTGCCGGGGTTGTTCTGAAGATCGTGAGCAATGATATCCGCCGCTTGATAGACGCCGCGAGGATCGTGGGCGCGCAACGCCTTCGTACCGCGTACGATGGCCACCGCCTTCACCCGCTTGGCCCCCATCACCGCGCCGCAGCCGTTCTTGCTGGCCACGTGGCCGAAGTCGCCGTGAATCGCGGCGAAGCGCACCTTGTTTTCTCCCGCCACGCCCGAGGTGTAAACGCTGAGCTGGTGGCCCCTGTACCCCAACTCGTCCTGCAGCGAGACTTGGGTGTCCCAGGCGTCCTGCCCGAGCAGGTGGGCCGCATCGCGCAATTCCACGGCGTCGTCGTTGATGTACAGATAGATCCACTGAGGACTCTGCCCCTGGATCACGATGGCGTCATAGCCGGAATACTTGAGCGCCGCCCCGAAAAAGCCATTGGCCTGAGTCGAGGTGGCTCCATTTGTGAGCGCCCCCCGGGTGACCACGGTGAGCCCCCCCGTGCCCCAAACGGGCATACCCGCCAGGGGGCCGGTGGCCATGATAAGGCGGTTGTCTGGATGATCCCATCCAACCTCCGGTGGCACCTCGTCGTAGAGAATCTTCGCGCCAAGACCCACGCCCCCCATGTAAATGCGCCACTCATCGGGCGAAAGTTCTTCCGTCCACGACGTTCCTTTGCTCAGGTCGACGCGCAGGATCTTTCCGGCGAAGGCGGCTGGTGGGTTGCTCATCGAGACTCGTTCGGTAAAAGGGTTGAATAGTGTGGGAGGCCAAGCCTAGCCGGCCTCCGATCCGCCATCCTTCCTGCCTACCCCCAAGCCCAGCCCGCGTCAACCCACGATCCTGCCCAACGTGATCGGGTTTCAGTACACGGCCCAGGTATCTTTACGGACGTCCCGCGGCATACCACCACTTTTCCGCCGCCCATCACGGCCCAGCAAAAAATCACCGTTTCGCGGCGATCGACTGTCCGCTATTTTCCGTCAGAAAATGGAAGAAAATGTCCGCAGAGCCGCTCCCCTCTAGGACTGGCGCCCCAATGGGTTCGATTTGTAATTCTTGCGATTTTTCAGCCAATTGCGACCATTATTTTTGCTCACATCCGGCATTTCCCACATCCAAATATTCACATTCGGCACATCGGGGGTGCCCCGAACGGGAACAAAGTCTTCCGCCCGCTTTCCATTCTACCCCCCGCCACGCTCCCGGGATAGCCCCTGGCCGGGAATGGCCGACAATGGCCGGTATTTTTCCTGGCCATTTAATTTCCCAATTGACCGGCCGCGGCTCCGTCCGGTAGGTCCGGGTCACGCCCCGGCCAATATTTCTCCCCAAAACCGGCCACGGCGCGTCACGACGTAGGGTGCTCACTCCATACGGCGGCAATTCGTTCCGGCGCT
>JACZRV010000217.1 GCA_022574555.1 SAR324 cluster bacterium | reverse complement strand
TACGCGGAAGTGAAATTTAAAACAACAGAAGATGTTAGAAAAATTAGACTCGTAGACTCATTCAAAAACAATACTGAAAAAGCATTTCTTGGAGAATAATCGACAATTTGTCAATGCCTCACCCCATGATCCCCGACGTGCTTGCCATCTGCTATGCCAGCGGGGCCATGGTGCGCATCTGGTCGCCGCAGGGGCGGCGACGCCGAACAGTAATTCAACTCGCGTGATGCGTATTGGCGCGTTACAGTAAACCGGCAACCCGGAATTCCCACGAGTGAGTCACCCATGACCAGAGCCGAGAAGATCGTCGAAGAAAGCGAGAGCCAGGAGCAATGGGAGATGGCCAATCTGCGCCCCCGGCGAACCGGGCTGCCCATGACCATCTGGGTGCAGGAGCCCAGCGACGACTCCCGCACGCAACACGGGCCGCGGATCAAGGCCGGCCGGCAGCACGGCGACCGGTTCGATCCCACCGATTCGGTCACGGTGACGGTGGAGGAAAATCCAAAAATAATCGGGTTTGGTCTCCGAAATCACGATCAACGCTTGGTGCGGGAATTCGTCCGGGCGAACCGCGAGCCCCTACTGGATTTGTGGAACCACCGTATCGATATCGGCGAGTTTCTGGAGCGGATGACCCCCGTACAATGATCAGCGCGCCCGGCTTGCCGGCCATACCCACCGCTGTAGCCGGCTTCATCAGGCTCAACGCCCTGCCCCTCAAAGCCGCCCACAGGCAGGCAAAGAAGCGGGGGAAGCAATGACCGGCAACGCGTCTCCCCGCCCCATGATCCCTGACGTGCTGGCCAGCCGCTATGCCAGCGGGGCGATGGTGCGCATCTGGTCGCCGGAGGGGCGCATCGTGCTGGAGCGGGAACTATGGATCGCGGTGATGCGCGCCCAGCGGGCCGAGGGGGTGGATATCCCCGAGGCGGCCATCACGGCCTACGACGCGGTCAAGGCGCGAGTCGACCTGGCATCCATCGATGAACGGGAGCGGGCGCTGCGGCACGACGTGAAGGCGCGCATCGAGGAATTCTGTGCCCTGGCGGGTCACGAGCAGATCCACAAGGGGATGACCAGCCGGGATCTCACCGACAACGTGGAGCAGCTGCAGGTGCGGCGCTCGCTGATAGTGCTGCGGGACAAGGGTGTGGCAGCCCTGGCGGCCCTGGCGGCTTTGGCCCATGCCCATCGGGACAGGCCCATGGTGGCCCGCACCCATCACGTGCCGGCCCAGCCCACCACCCTGGGCAAACGCTTCGCCATGTTCGGCGAGGAGCTTTTGCGCGGCTGGGAGCGGCTGGCGGCGCTGCTGCAGAGCTATCCCCTGCGCGGCATCAAGGGGGCGGTGGGGACGCGGCTGGACCAGGTCTCCCTGCTGGGCTCGACCGAGGCGGCGGAGCGGTTGGAGCGTAAGATCGCCGGCGAACTGGGGTTCAGCCGCGTGCTGGACAACGTGGGCCAAGTCTACCCGCGCAGCCTGGACTACGAGGTCGTGGGTGCCCTGTACCACGTGGGCGCCGGGCTGGCCGATTTCGCCCGCGCCATGCGGCTGATGACCGGTCACGAGCTGGCCTCCGAGGGGTTCGGCGCCGGGCAGGTGGGCTCCTCGGCCATGCCCCACAAGATGAACGCCCGCAGTTGTGAGCGCATCAACGGCTTTCAGACCCTGCTCGGGGGCTACCTGGAGATGACCGCCCGGCTGGCGGGGGATCAGTGGAACGAGGGGGATGTCTCCGATTCGGTCGTGCGGCGTGTGGCCCTGCCCTCGGCCATGTTTGCCCTCGATGGCGCCCTGGAGACCTTCCTCACGGTGCTGGCCGAGATGGAGATTTACGAGGCCGCCATCGCCGCCGAGGTGCGCCGCAACCTGCCCTTCCTGGCCTCCACCACCCTGCTGATGGCAGCGGTGAAGCGCGGAGCGGGCCGCGAGGCGATGCACGAGGTCATCCGCGATCACTCCCTGGCCGTGGCCCGCGGCCTGCGCGACGGCTCCCTGAATAACAACGACCTGCCCCAACGGCTGGGCCGCGACGATGCGTTTCCCCTATCGCTGGACGAAATCGGCGATCTGCTGGACGACCCCGCCGCGTTCCTGGGCGCGGCACCGCAACAGGTCGATGCCTTCGTGCGCCGCGTGGATGAAATCAAGTCCCGCCACCCCGAAGCCGCGCAATACAAGCCGGAACCGCTGATTTGATGCGGTTCGGGTGCTGGCAGTCCAATTCCCGGCTGCCGGTGCTTTGAACGTTACGCCGGACGCGTGCCGATGATGGCAAACACGCGATGGGGCACGGAAAGCGGGTCTTGGGGGAAGCGCTCGCGGAGTACATCGGCCAGATCGCGGTCGAACCGTTCCACTTCTTCCTTGGAAAGACTGGCCGCCACGCCTGCACTGGCACGTACCCGGCCCCGCCAGGCCTCGTTGCTGTATATGGCGGCCTCGTCGAAGGTAAAGCTTTCCAGTGCGGTAAATCCGGCGATGCTCAGGTCCGCGTACCACTTGGGATAGATGCCCGCCCCGCGGCCCGGGTACCATTTCGGGTTGAACGCCGTGATCACTTCCTCAGTCGCTTCCACCACGTTGCCGGGCAGGCGAATCCAGTCGAAGTGCGCGATGACCATCTTGCCGCCGGGCCGCAGGATGCGGTACGCCTCGGCGCCCGCGGCAGGCCGGTCGAACCAGTGCCAGCACTGGCCCGCGGCGACCACGTCGAAGGACTCGTCGGGGAATCCGGTCTCTTCGGCCCGCCCCAGCCGGTAATCCACCGAGGCACCGGCTTCCGCATCCAAAGCCCTGGCCTGCTCCAGCATGGGCTCGGAGGGATCCAGCCCGGCCACGGTGCATCCCCGCGCCGCGAACTGCCGGGCCAGGGATCCCGTTCCGGTGCCCAGATCCAGCAGCCGCTGACCGGACAGACCGACTCCGAAGCCTTCCAGCCGCTCCAGCAGGGCCGGGGGAAAACCGGCCCGATACTTGCGATAGTCGTCCGC
>JACZRV010000116.1 GCA_022574555.1 SAR324 cluster bacterium | reverse complement strand
ATCGGTCATGGGTACCGCGTTGGGGGCATCTGGAAGTGATTGTATCCGGGCCCGACCTGGCGCATTCCCCTTCGATGGCACTCAAGGCGGGCGCGTTCAGCTACGGCGCCGTCATTATCGATACCGGTCCACTCCAAACCTGGCATGCGATCCGCGTCCAACCGTGGATTAAAATATAACGACTCAATACCCGGCGGCTGCGCCTTCGCGGCGGGGATCGACCCCGCTGTGCAAAAGGCCGGTTTCCCAATCGATCCAGACACCGTGCATGCCGCTGTTTTGATCCGCGATCACCACCTCGTGGCCCAAATCTTCCAGGGCGGCGATAATGGAGTGGTCCGGCCAGTGTGGCTCCAGCACCGTTTTTCCGCCCAGGTGCGTCACGTGGGGTGACTCGATGGCGCTCTGAAGGTCGACGTCGTGATAGATCATCAACAGCAGCAGCCAGGCGACGTACTGAATAATACGCGGACCGCCAGGGGAACCGATGGCCAACAGGGGTTTCCCGGCGCGTAGCATCAGCGTTGGAGCCATGCTGCTGAGCGGTCGTTTCCCGCCCAGGCTCTCGGGCGCATCCAGCGCGGTGCGGCGGGCCAGCTTGCCCCCCTCCACCCGGTTGGCCACCGGCCGGCCGCTGCCATCCTCCGGCCGCGCGTTGAAGTCCGTTAACTCATTGTTGAGAAAAAAACCGCGGCCCGGTACGACCATCCCGCTACCGAAGGCTTGCTCGATGCTCGAAGTGGCGGTGGCCACGTTGCGTTCGCGATCCACCGCCACCAGGTGCGTGGTCGAGGCGGATTCGGAGGAGCGGCCATCGCCCATTGCCGTGGGCGGAAGACCAGGCGGTCGACCCGGCTCGACCGGCGCCAGTGCTTGTTCCCAGGCTCCGGTTTCGGCTCGGGATTTGGCATAATCCTTGTCCAGCAAGCCTTCCCAGGGCACGGGCACGAAATCCGGGTCGGCCAGATAGCGACGCCGGTCGGCATAGGCCAGCCGTGCGGCCTGCACAAAGTGGTGCACGTTGGTGGCAGACTCGGGGTCGAAGCGATGGGTAAACTGGGATTCCAGGATATTCATCATTTCGATGAGGGTCGTACCACCCGAGCTGGGTGGGCCCATTCCGTATATCTGGTAACCCCGGAACGAGCCTACTACTGGCTCGCGCAGCACCGCGTCATAGCCCGCCAGATCGTCCAGGGTCATCCGGCCCGGCCGCACCGGAGCCCGATTCACCGAGGCCACGATGTCCCGCGCGATCGCCCCGCGATAGAAAGCATCGCTCCCCTTGGCGGCGATCAGCCGAAACGTGCGCCCGAGATCGGGCTGGCGGAGCATGGCGCCGGCTTGCAGGGTCTGCCCCCTGTGGTCGAAGTAAATCGCCTTGGTCGCGGGAAAGCGGGCCAACCGCTCCCTGTGGCGGGCCAAGAGCATGGCCAGCCTGGGCGATACGCGAAACCCTTGCTCCGCCAAGCGGATCGCAGGCGCCAATACCTGGGCCAAGGACATGCGGCCGTATTGCCGCACGGCCTTCTCCAATGCCTTGAGCAGACCCGGCACGCCTACGGCCCGGCCCCCTGTGATGCGATCGGGGAAGAAGGGCTCGGGCCTGCCGTCCGGCCCGAGAAAAAGATCGGGCGTCACTGCGGCGGGCGCCTCCTCCCTTCCGTCGATGGTGACGACCTGGCCCGAATCTGCGCGGTAGATGAGTAGAAATCCCCCGCCGCCGATCCCCGACGATTGCGGCTCGACCACGTTCAGCACAAAATGGGCCGCCGCCAGCGCATCCACGGCGTTTCCGCCTGCCTGAAGGATTTCGCGGCCGGCGCGGGCGGCATGGGAGTTGGCCGCCACCACCATCCCCTGGCGGGCGGTGACCCGCTCCACGATCCGCAAACGGCCACCTTGCTCGGGATCGGCTTGGGTCTGGCCCAGCAAGGGCCTGGGGTGAAACAGACCCAGTCCCACGGCGAGCACAATCCAAGCGGCGTACGCGATCAAACTCCCAGCCGGGCGCCAGCGAATTCGCGTCCGGTCGTAAAGGAGGCATCGGGTTCCGTCTTTCATGGCTTCGGGCAAGGCGATCACGTGTGGCATCGTGTACGGCATCTTGACGTGTGATTGTCAGGCGGCTGGTTTGCGCGAGACGGGATCATACCCTTATCCCAGCCCCCGCGCCAATCCCCACCGCGCCAATCCCCACCGCGCCACCGTTCGGTATCCTCCCGCACAATCCGCCGTTCATCTGGCTTGCAATGGCCCGGCCCGGTGGGCGGGATAGACAGATTACGGCCAAGAGGATTCGTCCGCTTTGATTTACGAGAAAACCTTACCATTGTTTGGTGCATCCCACGCCGCCCATTGACGCGGTTGCTGCCCTTGGTGAATGCTCCTTGTATGAAGGCCAATACTTACAAGGAGTCGTTGCAGGCGGTGCTGGCCCAATGCCGCCCGCTGGAAACGGAGCAGATACCGTTCGGGGAGGTTGCAGGCCGCGTGCTGGCAGAGGCGGTAAGCGCGGCGCAGGACGATCCCGCGGCGCCCAAGTCGGCCATGGACGGATTCGCGCTGCGGGCAGCAGAGTCCCAGGCCGCCACGCCGGGAAGCCCGGTCGAATTCGATTTTGACGAGGTGGTGGGGGCGGGCCACACGGCCGCGCAGGCGGTAACTCCGGGTCGCGCCATTCGGGTGATGACCGGGGCTCTGCTCCCCGGGGGCGCCGATGCCGTGGTCAAGCAGGAAGACACTCTGTCCGATCCGCGACGTGCCTCCGCCGGGGGCGGATCGTTCGCAGTCACGGCTCCTCTGCGGGCCGGCGAGAACGTCATCCCCAGGGGAGCGCGATTTACCCGAGGCGATCCTCTATTATCCGGCGGTGCTCCGCTCTCACCCCAGGGCTTGGGTCTGCTGGCGGGGTTGGGCTTGTCCCGCGTCAGAGTTCACCGCAGGCCGCGGGTGGGCGTGCTGGCCCTGGGCGACGAATTGGTGCAACCGGGTGCGGATCTGAAACCGGGGCAGATCTACGTAAGCAATCTCCACGCGCTGTTGGGGGAGGTGCAACGCTACGGCGGCGAAGGGGTGAATCTCGGCATCGCCCCGGACGACCGCGATGAAATCGAGCGCCGGCTGCGCGCCCCCATCGCCGGGCGATCGGAAACCTCGCCCCGCGCGGCGTGCGATATCGTGCTGACCCTGGGAGGAACGCGCAAGGGAGACTTCGACTTCGTGGACGACGTACTGAATCGGCTGGGCGCGCGGCTCCATTTTCGCCGCACGCTGATCAATTGGGGCGGATCGACCCTGTTCGCCACGTGGGAAAATACTTTGCTGTTTGGCCTGCCCGGCACGCCGCTGGCTTCGTGGATGGCCTTTGAGCTGCTCGTCCGGCCGGCCCTTTGGCGGCTGGCGGGCCGGCGCGAGCTCGAACATCCCATGCTGCAGGCGCAACTGACGACGCAACTGCGGCTGAAGCCCGGCCGCCGCCACTTCATCCCCGCCCGGCTGCACTTCGGCCCCCAGGGTCCACCCCTGGCCACGCCACTGGGCGAGCGCCCCACGGCCGAACTTCCCTATGCGGCGCTGGCCGACGGGCTGATCCACTTCCCGCAGGAAACCCCGGAACTTGGGCCGGGCGATCCGGTCACCGTGGCGTGGCTGGCAGGCTGAGACCGGATCTGCCGCCGGAGCCTAAAAGCTGAGCTTCGAATCGAAGAATACGCGATCGTTGAGCCGGGCGGCCTGGAACAGGGGATTGGTGTTGCCGGCCGACTGGACGATCAGCACGCCGGCGGTAACGGTGAAATCGTCGAAGACATCGTATTCGACCGAGTAGCGCTGGAAGTTCCCCTCGTCCGCCGTCTTGCCGAAGGCCAAGAGGATGCCTTGCACGGTGACGGTCTGATTCATGAAATCCTGGAAATAGATCAAGGCGTACTGGATCACTTCCTTGCTGGCGCCGTCGGGAAAATCCGCCATGGCGCTCTCGAAATCGGGATAGTGCCGGTTCACCACCTCCAAGGCCAGGGTCACATCCGTAATACCCGAATATTCCACGCCGGCCAGGACGTCCTGCCGCACCTTGTTCCCGGAAACGTTATTGAATTCGAAACCCGAGATGTGGGCCGCATCTCCCTTGAAAAGCCAGTTGCCCAGCGCCACGTCCGCCGATGTTCCGACGAGAGTCAGACGGCTGTGGCGCAGGCGGGGATCGGGTATGCCTTCAGGCGTGAATTCGATTTCCAGATGGGCGGAATCGTCGAAGTACTGCGCCCAGTAGAAGGCGAGATCCCAGCCGGAGAAGATGCCTTTTAATTCCGTCCCGTACTCGGTATTGGCGCCGCCATGTGACAGCACCTCCTCCTTGGGCGGCCATCTGCCGGCACCGAAGGGGCTCTGCTGGGGCAGGGGATAGAAATCGCTGCCGATCACCGGATCTTTGTTGAACGTGATTTCGTGAACCGCGATCCCCGTCAGGCTCCAATCGCCGGCAAAGTAGGCCAATCGGGTCATCCCGATGGGAAGCCGCAGGTCTTCCACATCGGCCAGCCCCGGCTCCCGGTTTTCGACCGGGTTGAGCACGTCCACCACGCGGACAAAATCGGCAAACCCCCACACGACGATCTGCCTTCCGACCTGGAGATCGAGACTGCGCGTGGGACTGCCGCGGACGTACAACTCCCGAAATTCCACTTCGTCTTCGTACTGATCGAGCACCTGGCCGGTGAACCGGTCACGCCCCTTGATGCTGTATGCGAAGTCGTAGAAGGCGATGCCGCTGACCTGTGCATCCCAACCGGCACCCAGATCCATTTCCAGGTCCAGGCGCAGTACCGGGCGCAGACGTGACAATCCTCGTTGCGGCGTGGGCACTTCCTGCTGGTAATTGAACGCTCCCCCGAAGCTCGCGGAGCCGGAGATGACCCACCAGGGCGGCTCTTGTGGCCCCGGCCCGGTTTCCGCCGCGAGCCGCGTCTGTCCCCCGGGCGCTTCATCGAATCCTTCCAGCAGGTCATCCTGGGACGGCTCGTCGTCGAAGCCTCCCAGCAAGTCGTCGTCTTCGGCTGCGGGATCGTCGAAGCCTCCCAGGAGGTCTTCCTCCAGATCGGCTGCGGCGGGTGGTGGCGCCGATTCTTGTCCCCGGAGACCGCCGGGCGCGATCAGTAATGCGATGGCCGCTGTGAGCACAGCTGCCCGCCAAGTGCGGGGCAGGTGAGTTATCCTATCTAAAGCGGACGCGACATTACAGGGCATAGGAGGTCAACGGTAAAATCCGGCGCGGTGGCGCGCCCGAGTGCTCAATCCCGAGTAACCATTAAGAATTCGGACGAATTCGCGATGGTTGCAGTCAGAGTCCTTTTTCCAGGGTGCGCACCGTGAACACACTGTCGTCGAGGTCCTGATTGAATTTTATGTTATTAAATTTCAGGAACGTGGAATGCACGGTCTGCCTGCCTTCCTTCGTCACCATCTGCATGTCCGTCGCGACCCAGATGCCATCGATTTTCTCCAGCTTGTTGATCTTCATGTATTTGCGCTTACGGCTTTTGTATACCCAGTTCACCACCCGAATGACCACATAGTTGTCTTGCCGGACAAAGATGACGGCCTTGGAATATCCGGTCTCGTCGGCAACGTCATCATTTCTGGGCTTGGACTCGATCTGCCAAGTCATCACGCCGTCGACCTCGACCTCCTTCATTATTTTGTACTCGTAGTCGTCCAGGTCTCGTTCCGTCATGTCCGAGAAATTGAAGTCGGATCCCATAAAACTGCCGCTTTTATCGCTGCTTGCGATGCGCTTGGTTTTGCGAAGGGCGGGCAGGAAAAGCCACTGGTCATCGTCTTTTCCCGACTCGTCGTAGTCGAAGGTCAGAAACCCCGTGTCCTTTACGTCGGCAGGCGAGAGGAAGAACATGATCGAGTGCGTATCTTCGCCGAAGTCCTTGGAATAGCTGCGAATGTTGCGTTTGCGCTCATTGCCGCGACGGTCCACCAGGATCATGAGCATGTCGGAGACCTGATTGTCGCCGTCATCGCGGTCATTGACCGCCTGCATGATTTCCCTTGCCTTGGGATCATCGGCGGAGGCCATGGGCACCCCTACGACGAAGGATGCCAACATGGACAACAGTGCGGGCCCTACGGCGTGACGGCAGGTTGCCGTAACGATTTTCAGAAGGATATTCTTCGCTATCATTGTAATGTCCCTTTTTTGTTTGAAGATTCGAAGTCGGAATTTCCCGTTTGCAAATACCCCTGCGATTCAGGCAGCCGCCTCGGCTCGGCCCCATTTGGCCATGGTCCGGCGGCCGTGCTTGATTCGCGTAATCAGCTCCATCATGTCGTCGGCAGCGCTTACGGACCACCCGGAAGATTCAGATGCGTATGCGCCGGTGAGCACGAAGATCAGAGAGCCGCCACCATGGGCGAATTCAGGGGACGCTGCTGCTCGGCGTCCACGAAAGCGGCCTCCGCCGCGTCCCAATGGGCCACCCATTCCGGCAGGGCGGGGGACTCGCCGACCCGGCCGGTCAATTCGGCGACCTGCAGCGGGGGCACCTGCCCTTCGCGTCCGAGGAAAATTCCCTTGGTTACGACCGTCGCCTTGACTTCGCCTTTTACGATGAACCGGCTCTCGAAAAACGTCCATTTCTCGTTCCACCCCAATATACGGGTTTCCAGCCGGTATTTCTGGAAGGGCTTGAGGGGGCGGCGATAGCGGGCCATGGCGGAGCCCACCACCGGCCGCCAGCCCTTGCGCAGGAGCGCCCGAAACAGCCCCATCCGGCCGATCAGGGTCACCACGCCCAGGTCGGCCAGGGTGAGGAAGCGGCCGTTGTTGACGTGAAGATTGACGTCCAAGTCGTTCGGCCAGACGCGCAGGTTGATCGCGCTCGTCTCCAGCATGGTGATGGGCTTGCGCCAGGTCAGGGCGAGGAGCATCCAAAACAGTCTCAGGTAAAGGTTCATGGTTTTCCTTTCTGCGTCATACGCGTATATTTGCGGCATGACGCATATATTTTTGGTGCTGCCGCTATCCGGTGCCGGGTTCTGGTGATCATGCGGTGCGGATTCCGGACCACCTCGTGGCGAGGCTGCTGCCGTATTTCGTTTTAGTGACGAGAGTGAGTAAGGCCGGCGCCAGAAAGAAATCGGAAGCCAGGGCAAAGATCAAGGTCAATCCGGTCAGGAGTCCGAAATAGATGATATTGTTCAATGTGGCAAGCGTGAACAAGAAAAATCCGGTGACCAGCACGAGGGTGGTAAAGATCATGGCTCGGCCGGTGGTGAGCAGAGTCTGGCGGGTGGCATCGGCGGCGTTGCCGAATTCGGCGTAGTATTTCCGGAAGTTGTGGAAAAAGTGGATGGTGTCGTCCACGGCTATCCCCAAAGCAATACTACCGATGAGGAGATTGAACACGTCCAGCCGGATGCCGGCGAATCCCATGACGATGCCCAGGGTGATCATTATGGGCGCAAAATTAACCACCATGCTTAGCAACCCGAGCCGAAAGCTTCCGATCAGCAACATCATCATCACGGTGATCACGACCCCAGCGATCAGATAGCTTCGGGCCATGCTGAACATCATGGTATCGATCATCTGGGTGAACAAATTGAGTGTCCCGGTGACCGTCACGTTGGCGTCGTCATGGAAGAGCCGGTCGGACTCGGACCTCATTGCCGCCACGAAGTTCACATAGACGGCGGCATCCTCATTAGGGAGAATCAGGGAGAGCCTGGCCTTGCTGAACTGGCTGTCCACTATCCGCTCCAGGTCATCACTGCCGCTGTTCTCGAACAACAGCAGCTCCTGGGCGATCAAATTGCGGTTTTGCGGAATTTTATAGAATGCCTGCCGGTTTTCGTTGAGGGCCTTGTTGGTCTCCTTCAAAACGTCGACCAGGGAGATGGCCTTGCCCACGAAATGCACACCGGCTTCGTTGGTGTAGTCCTTCGCGAATTGGGTCAGGGTCTCGATTTTGCGCATCACCGCCGGATCGTACAAGCCGTTCTCTTCCCCAGTATCGATGACTAATTCCAGTGGCGCCGTTCCTTTCATGACCCGGTCGATCAGCATCGAGCTTTGCTTGATAGGGAGGGAATCCGGAATCCACGCCCGGAAATTCATCGAGAACTTCAACCCGAAGAGTCCAGCGAAAGCTACCACGAGTACCACCCCGCTGGTGATCACGATTCCTTTTGCATGGGAAGTAGAGAAATCGGCGATGCCCGCCAAAAGCCGGTCAAACGTACTGTCCAGCGGCTTGTTCACCAAGTGCGGTCGGTGCCGCACCGGCCAGATTGCCAGCAGGGCCGGCAACAATACAATCGTGTACACCAGGGAGATCAGTATGCCTGATCCGGCGAAAATCCCCAGGTGGGCCACCGGCGCCATTCCCGATGTGGAAAAGGCGAACAACCCCGCCGCCGTGGTCAACCCCGTCATCACAATGGGCAGGCCGGAATGGCCCAATGCTTGGGAAATGGCGGCCTCCCGATCGCCGGACCTCTGATGGAATCGCTTGAAGATGGCTAGCAGGTGGACGGATGCGCCAACACCGGTGGCGAGCAAGAAGGAGGGCAGAATGGTCGTCGGGATCGTGAAAGGGACTCCAGTGGCAGCCATGAGCCCTATTGTGGACAACAAGCTGGTAATCACCACCAGGAGCGGCAACACCACGCCATATATGCTCCGAAACAAAGGGAAAAGGAAAATGGCGATGGACAATACGGCCAGTGACAAGAAACGGCCCATGTCCTCTTGCATGGTGCGCTCGAAGAAATCGTTGAAGGCCGGGCCGCCGGTCATGTGGAGCGGAAAGTCCGGTGCGTCATACCGGGCCACGACGCGCTCCACCGCCTCGACGAACGCCCGGTTTTCCTCCACGGTCAATGGAATCCGCTCCGCGAGGGCGCCCGCCGGCCCTTCCTCCTCCTCATCGAAACCCTCGAGCAGGCCCTCGTGATCCTCTCCCGGCGAGAAGGCCAGGGTTTGGATGACCACAGTGGTCATCCCGCCGTCTGCGGAGATCACGAAGTTGCGGTACAGGGCCGAGTTCAGCACGCGCTCCCGGAACAGGGCCATGTCGGCGGCGGTTTTGGGAATCGTTTCGAGGAGGTCCTCGACGATCAACTCGTCTCCTTCGCCCCGGGTATCGCGGATGTTGACCAGGCTGGTGACTTCATCCAGGTAGGGCAACTCGTCTTCCAGGGTCCCATGGAATATCGAGAGCCGCTCCAGGAACCCACGCTCGAAGACGTTTTCGGGCGTAACGGCGATGATGATCGTCTCCTCCCGGCCGAATTGCTCACGAAACGCGTTGTAATCGTCGATGGTGGGATCGTCGTCATGGAAATAGCTTTCGTTAGTGGTGTCAAAAGTGATCTTGGGAATTTGCGAGACGAAAGCGCCTATAACTACCAGCATCAGCAAAAGCGTTTTGATGCGATTGCGGTAAATAGCGAATCCGAACGCCGAGAAAGCCTGGTCGATATTTGATCTTAATGTAGCCATTTCTCAGTTCCTTTTCATCATGTTGGAGTGAATTCCCTTAAGGGCCGCGGCCATATCACTCACCGGCAGCGATCGTCTGAAAATCAACCAGGACGGTCTCGTAGATGGCCCATTTCGCGCCGACCAGATTTCGAGCCGGGTTCGGCTGTGCAGGCAGTTTTTTTATCAGCCCGCCGCGTTCCTGGAAGCGTCGAATCGCGTCCCGCACGTCCGCGTGACTGATTTCGGTTCGTTTCGCACTCATGACGTTCTCCTTTTGCGAATGATGTTTGTACAAATCGATACGGGTTTGTTTTCGGTTCGTTGACGCTGCCACCGCTCTTTACAGGGAATCGGCACCAATCATTGTTGGTAACAGCGTAGTCTGGGACCCACATCTTCCTACTATTAATGGGGTCACTAAATGTTTCTCAGTTATGGACCGCATAGCCCTTTGGATGTAAGTGAGAAACATAAACCGCTCCTTCGTCATCCTTAACTCACATTAGTGCCGCGCGCCGGCATGAACCTAGCAACGATCAGCACCCCACGAGCGAGAACCCGGCTCCAATCAGCACCGCCAGACCCAGCGCATCCGTGAATGCCGACTTCGCAGCGGTGGCTAGGGCCAGCGCATCCGGTGAATGCGCGACTGTTCCTTTTCCCGCTTGGTGATGCCGTCCTTGATTAACTCCTTTCGGTACTCTTGATGGCTTAATCTAGCCTTCGTTCCCTCTGCTGTTCTCATTTAACCTCTCCTCTCTAGGTGATTTCATCTGGATTTGTGACTGATCATCAGTCATTATGATGCATAAAAAAAACTACCCGGATTTTCCTTTGATCGCATTCAGAAGGACGAGCTTTGCTCTTTGAAAAACCGAGCAGTAGACAGTCGGGTGCAAGCCGTTGTTGGGCGGCTTTTTTACTGTTCGATAAATGGCCATTGGTATGCAACATTACATCGGTAGACGGCTGCACTACACGCCGATACACAGGAACGCGGCTATTACAGCCAAAATTCATTCACTGATGCGTCTCATCCCGAGCAATGCGGTTTGAAATCTCTCGGTCATCGCATCATGATCATGATCGCCACTACGATCGCCACCATAACGGCCGCCATGATGAAAAGCTTCAAAGGGCTCCAGTCCCCGCGAGAAGTTCCGAGCATGGATCGAAGCATGCCGAACCTAGAGCCTTCTGGCACCAAATACATGCCGACGCACTTTGGGCACTTTCCGGGGTTCGGCTGACGAACTTCCGGATGCATGGGGCAAAAATAGACTTTTCCCGCGTTTTGGCTTTGATTCTTCGTTTCCATCTCAGTCTCTCCTCGGTGCTCTTGATTGCTTAATCTTGCGTCGTTTGCCTCCGCTGTTCTCATCTGGCTGTCTCCTCTCTCGGTGATTTCATCAGGATGTGTGACTGACCATCAGTCACTATTATGCAAAAAAAAAACCTACCCAGTTCTTCGTACTAGCGCATTCAGAAGCAGTGCGGAAACACCTTGCTCAATCCGGTTCGATTCTTCCGCATCACTAAAGACATACGCCTCGATCACGGATTGCCGAAGCAGGCCAAGTGCCAGCCGAGCCGCGATCTCCGGATCCATCCCTTCCATCTCCCCCGCGTCGACCGCATCCCTGAAGAGATCCGTAATAACTCTCAAGGGCAAGGCGTGCTCCAGGGGCGCGCTGGGCATCTTCGAGTGTGTTTCGTCAGCTCCTATGAACGCCAGGCTGAAGAGATCCATATTTTTTCGAGCTACCTTGAAGGTTGCTGCGATCAGCGCTTCGAGCCGGTCCTCAAAGGACGTGCACGATTCCACAGCGGTTGTAATTGCCTGGGCCATGTCCTCCATCAGCCCGGTGCGCAGGGACACGGCGGCGTCCCTCTTCGACGGGAAGTAGAGATAGAAAGTCCCTTGGGCCACCCCTGCCTCTAACACTATCTCAGAGACAGTCGCTCCGTCGTATCCTTTTGCACGAAACACTTTTCGAGCTGCTCTGAGTAGCTGTGCCCTTCGTACTGGTTCGCTTTCGGTCCTTCTAGTTTTGGTCGCAGTCACAGCGTTCTTCGTTCATTAGGAGATGCTTCCTATGTTATGACTGATCATCAGTCATTTGTCAAGAGGTTTTTTTTGCAAGTCATTTTCCTTCGCTAGGGCCTCGTGGAAGGCCACCAGTTCCCGTAGGAAACCCGTATCGAAAACCTCGGGAGGCATGATCGCGATGATCACGTTCGTATCCCGGCCGAACTGGTCCTGGAATGCGTCGTACGCGATGAGGTCCGGATCGTCTTCGTGGAACCACACGTCTATGGAATTGTCCGATGTCAGTTTGGGCATTTGGGACAATAGCCCCCCCACCAGCAGCGCCATCAGTACCAGTGTCTTGATGCGATTGCGATAGATCAGTCGTGCGAAAGCCGCAAATCCTTCGTCGATCCGCCTCCTGAGGTTTTCCATGGTTTGTTTCCTCGTACTTTTTTTGTCTTGAGTTCCGAAAAATCCCGCTCCACTGGTAACCGAACTGAACTCTTCCAGTGAAAAATCAGATCTTCCGTAGCGCCGCCCCGGGGTCAATCCAGGGTGGCGGTCGGGATCGGGCTTTTTCACAGCACCCGACAGGTATTACGCTGCAGCCGCCGAGCCCGAGACAGGCACACAATCGCACCATCTCTCGGCCAACGAACGCCCATACTTCGTGCGAATGGCCAACTCCATCATAGCCGGAGCCAGGAGAAAATCCGCGATCAATGCAAAGATCAGCGTCACACCGGTGAGCAGGCCAAAGTAAAAGATATTGCCCATCGTTCCCAGCATGAACAGCCAGAACCCGGCCACCAGCACCAGCGTCGTGAACAACATGGCTCTGCCGGCCGTCAAGAATGTTTCCTGCACCGCCAAGCGTACATTTCCATGTTTTCCGAAATAATTGCGGAAATTATGGAAGAAATGAATGGTGTCATCGACGGCTAGCCCCAGTGCGATACCTCCAATCATCAGGGTAAATACGTCGAGACGAATCCCGGTGAATCCCATCACGATACCGAGCGTAACGATGATCGGAAACAAATTGGCGACCATAGACAGCAAACCGATCCTGACGCTCCCGATCAGGACGATCATCATCAGCGTGATCACGATTCCGGCAATCAAGTCTGCTGCTGTGGTCAGGCCCGCCATTCGAATCGGCACGTCACTCGGTTGATGGTTGGGGAGCGGGGCGATCAGGGACCGACCGCCTCCAGAAGTTATTTGCGCAGGTCGCGGTGAGCTGCGTTGGGAATGGGTTCGCCCAGGTCGGGAATGGCGCTGTCCAGCAACTCGACCGCCTTGCGGACGTTGCCCGCGGCGTCTTCCACACCCGTCAGGGCGAGATAGGCCAGACCCAGATCGTAGCTGATCAGGGCGCGAAAGCTCTCCGTGTATCCGCAGACGTCGCAGGAAGTCAGCGCTCCTTGCCAGATCTTGATCGCCGCCTTGGCGTAATCCGCTGTGCCGTGCATTTCATACAAAGCCCAATGGGCCGTTCCATGCCGGTAAGCGAGATACCCCGATTTGCCCGGGGTGCCCAGTTCCACCGTCATTATCGTGGCCAAGCCATACCCCATCAGGGCCTCCTCGGGTTGGCCGGCAAAAAGGGCCATGTCGGCTGCGGAGATCACTTTATTGAGCGCCTCCCGGGTGTAGCGAGGCACGGATTCGTCCTGCGCGTTGACCGGCGCGTCGTGCGGGCGCTCCGATCCAACGGTATTCATCATCTGATTGCCGCCCCATGTCTGAGGTATCCAAAGAGCGAATGCCACTATGATCGCAACGTTAAATTTCATCGTTATTTCCCTGTGGAATTTATGTTGATGTTTGCGCCTCGGCGCGCGTTTCCGCCGAAACGACCGGTTGCCGTAAAAGCCGCACGGCACCAATTCTTGGCGACGGCCAGGATACCCAAGCTCCATCGCGAAGCGAATGGGGACTTAACGGCTAGGTCCCATCATATCACTCAACGGCAACGATCGTCTGAAAATCGTCGATGACGGTTTCGTAGGCGGCCCATTTCGCGCCGACCAGATTTCGTATCGGGTCCGGCTGTGGGGGCAATATTTTGATCAGCCCGCCGCGTTCCTGAAAGCGCAGGATCGCGTCCCGCACGTCCGTATGACTGATTTCGATTCGTTTCGCTTTCATGAGCTTCTCCTTTGCGAATGGTGATTATTCAAAATCGATAAGCGTTTGTTTTATTTTCGATTACGCCGCCCCTGCTCTTTACCGGGACCCGGTATCCGTCCCGTCATTTTCGCCAACAATTCAACCGGGATTCGATCAATTCATACTAACCGGTTGGTATGTACGTGAAAATATAAAAACCGGGGCCTTGGCCCTAGTGCGGTGTCCATTCCTTCCCAAACAGGTCCAGGGGT